>PXBU01000328.1 GCA_003566795.1 Puniceicoccaceae bacterium
AAGTGCTTATCCAGAAAATCCCGCACGAAATCCAGCTGTTCGGCTGTGGCAATTTCAAAGGGATTGGCTTCTGTCCCTTCGCCGCCGGCAAATGGGGAAGCGACCGGACCGCTGAAATCACTTTCAACCGCAGTACCAAATGCATTTCCATCGTTGGGAGTCACTTCAAAACTGATGTACTTCCCGATATCATCTTTGCCGGGTGTATAATTTAAATCTGCAGAATCTGTGATTGCAGAGCGGTTGGTACCGGCATCATCATCCGAACGATACCATTGCATCGTTGTACCGGATTCATCATCATTTTCAGCATCGGCATACTCGTAGCTTCCGGTAAGCTCCTGGTCATACATAAGATCCCCCGATATGGATACATTTGACGCAACAGGTGGCTGGTTAGCAATAGTTGTGAACGTCCAGGTGTCAGATGAAGCCAAAAATCCATCAAAAGCATTTCCGTGCATATCCTCAATAATATTACCTGCAGAGCCATTTTGGATTTCAACACTTAAACCGGTGTTGTTTGGCAGAGGATCGTTAATAGATATATTCAGCGTCTTGTTATCTAAAGACAAACTGAATTGGTCCCGGTCTTCCGGCACTGAAAGATCATAACTCAACACATCGGTAGTTCCATCTTTTAAAATGAATGAGCCTTCATTTCCAAGGATGATTTCCTTATCAAAAGTCAAAGAAAGGGTTGATTGAAGGGCAATATCGGTAGCGCCATTTGCCGGCGAAAAAATCTCTGCTACAGGTCCGGAAACGCCATGTACCGTTACGGTTACTACCGCCGGTGCACTCTCATTATCACCGTCATTGACCCGGAATGCGATTGTTCTTTCCGCACTTTCTCCCGCCCCGATATCAGGATCGAATCCTGCCTGGAATCTGACCGATCGTAAAATGTCACGGTATGTTTCAAGTGTGGCGGGTCCAAAGAGTGTAAGTACTCCTGTATCGGCGTCATAATCTGCCGTTACCCCGCCCTGTGTGGTCACATGGAGCTGGTCGCCGGGTTTAAATCCGGATTCAATCGTAACACTGCCGGATTGGAGGTGTGTGTCGTCACTGTCAAAAATCAGCAATTGATCATCAAGGGTAACCGCGGGGCCGCTTTCATCCGCCGAAGCTGTGACAGATGCCAATACGATACCCGGTATGGGGAGGCTAAACACGGCGATAGCATTTTCACCCTGACCCGCTGAGTATAAGTGCTGATTAAGTGGATCTGTAACCATGCCCGAAACAGTAGCAATACCGAGGACACCATCCTGACCATTAACTCTTGATGCTGCAAGTGAAAGGGTTCCGGTATGTATATTCCTTTCAAATACCGTGATGGCATTACTTTCGATGGCACTTACATATAGGTAGCGCCCATCAGGACTCATGGCCAGGCTGCGGGCTTGCGCCATGGTACTAATCCCGCCCGCACCATTAGTATAATGCTCCACATAGGTAATATGTCCGGTATCCTTGTCGCGTGAAAACACAGATACAGCATTTTGACCTTGTCCGCTTACATAAACAAAATTTTCATCAGGCGAAACGACAAGAGATGAGGCAGCCTGAATGCCCTGAACTCCGTTGATTCCGTTTTCTGCAACCTGCTCCAGCGTTAAAGACCCGGTATCCGTATTTCTGGCATAAACAGATACGGCATTTGCAGTGGATGTTATATAGAGATAATCACCTGCGGCAGAGTAGTCAATGTTATTAATCGGGCTGCCTGTCGGGGAAAAGCCCTGGCCTAACTTATTCCCGTTTTGACCGGCTATATGTTCTTCAACATAGGTTAACCTGCCGGTTTCGGGGTTGCGATCAAACACTACCAGGCCATGTATTCCGGATCCCCCAACACCATAAACCGACTTGCCATCCGGGCTTACCGATACCATAATGAAACCGCCTACGGTAAAAGCTTCATTAGCCGTTACGTTTGATTCTACAAAAGAGAGCTGCCCTGTATTTTCATCACGGGCTAAGACAACGACAGCATGACTGCTTGGCGAACCAACATATACATGCTTTCCGTCAGGACTGATATCCACGCTGAAAGCCGACTGCATATGTTGGACGCCCCCCGTATTATGAACGGCAGCACCTGCAGGGGTAAGTTCACCTGAAGCTGCGTTCCTGCTGAAAATATTAATCGCGCTACTACTATAAGCGGCCACATATACATGCCTGCCATCCGGACTAACAACCGGGTCACTGGCTCCACCCATCCTATCAATGCCCGGATCACCTTGCTTTAAATGTTCTACGTAAACAATGGCATCACCAATACTGCTCGGTGCGATTATCGTAATCGTAAAAGCTTTTGAAAATGTATCCGTGCCATCATCGGTTTGAATACGCACTGAATAATCACCCGAAGCCATTGAGGAGGAATCGTTTACACGAAGTTCATCACCACTGATATTGAAACTGGCGTTATTTGTATCTCCATCGCCGGAAATAAGGCTGTAGGTGTGGGTGTCATTTTCATCCGGATCAACTGTTGAAAGCTGCCCAACCGTTGCATTTACACCTGCACTTTGCTCTATGGATGTGGAACTTAGCGCAATATCGGTAGGTGCAGAATTTAGAACAGGTGATGATACCTGAATATTATTAACACTGTGGTTTGTGGTGCCATTTCCATACCCTTCGCCATCACTGACAAAGATCCTTACATCATCAACATTAGAAAATGACGCGTCTAAAGTAACCGTTATGGGAACGTAGCCTGGATCAAAGCCTTCGAATGTCATCGAGGCAACCTCAGTACCGTTACGGTACCCTTTTATTGTATTTGTAAATGGCTTGGATTCTCCCCAGTTATAATAGGTAAACTGAATAAGGCGAAACGCACTGCCATCTGCAGATTTAATAGACATCCCCTTATTGGGTTCATTGTTATTATCATAAGTAAGTGCTGAAAAATTCGGATCGCCACTCCAAAGAAAATCGGGGCCTTTCAAGTCGAGAGAATTCAGGAACGTTCCGTCTTCATCTGAGATATTAAAAATCTGAATATCAATATCAGAAATGGCTTGAGAGCCGCCCTCCCCATCAGATGCAATATTATCTCCGGTTATGTCGGCTGAATTTTCTGTAAAAGTTAATGTTGGGCTTGTGCTTAATGATACACCTGGATCAAGTGCTACTGGTTCTTCAGTACTTGCATTCCCTATCGTAAAGCTTACCAAATTAAACGTATCAACTGGTGTATCTGGCCCTACGGTAAACGTAACCCTGAATCGATCTATCTCTAACCCGTCAAACACCGAATAATCTATAGGATAATTGGCCTCTTCGTCATCCGATTGACTTGAAAAAGGTACCGTTTCGGCAACAACTGTTTCCCCCTGATAGGCTGATATAACCACATTTTCGTAGCGGATTACGGCTACGCCATGGTCGAATTCGCCAACAAATAACGATTGCATTTGAAAACTCCCGAGATCCGAGGCAGGGTTCACCAAAACCTCAATCCATAAAGTTTCAGGATGCACATGGTTTATAAAAAAGGCACCAAAGTCATCAGCATCTAAGTCGTCATTATTTGATGAATTAAGAATAAAAAAGCCATCCGGGCTCACCCATCGGTTGGTTCCGTCATTCATATTTGAATAGCCCCGGAAATCCTGTTCAGCATCTGGTAATGCCTGACCATTTGCAGCAGAAAATAATCCCCCCACAATCATAAAAATACATGTAAGAAGAGCGCCCTGTAGTATCGTATTTTTCATATGGAGAAGTTTTTTAAAGGAGAAAATGTGTTGTTTTGTTGATTGATCTGAGCCTTTGATGTTCTCATCCCCATGGAATTCCGGATTCTGCTTTAATAATCCTGAAAGAAAGTTAGACTCCGACTGCGGTAGCCCCGATATAAAATGGACGTGTGCTATTTGATTTTTCAACGTTTCGTTTTTTGGATGATATCACCTGGAACACGGCTGGCAGGGAAGAATACTATCTATCATTTTTAATGCCACGGAGACGGGTTTAATCCCCTACTCTGTTTTCCCCTATAGTTGTAGTTTTCAATAACCCCTTAGCCAATGACAACTTTTATCGGCAATCTCAGATTTTGCATAACTCATTGGTCATTAATAATTTACGCCCGTTAAAAAAACTAGCATTTACACCTACCACCCTGCCCCGTTTTCATATTTAAACACCTACGTTAGGGGCGCACTCATTTTTGACCTACCATACAAATCAATCCCCGGTATCATCTAAAAAACCGGTCAGGCCGTGGCGGCCTTTTCAATTGAAGATTCCTTCTGCGTGAAATAACAGGGAATACAAAAGAGAAGCAGAGATGGCACGAGCGTGGTTATTGACACGGTTTGTTGTTCATGGTATGTCTCGAAGTAGCAAGAAACGACGATGCACCATAACACTTCAGAAAGGAATCCCAACTGCTCACAGGCAACAGACATACCATGTTTTCAGGATCGGCAATACCCTACAATTCTCCCCACGACTCAGCGCCCCCGCGGTAAAACCACCAACTGTTTCGTGGATTGAGAGTTAAACATAGTATGTCTCGAAATGGCAAGTAACTACATTGCACAAAAACATTTCAGAAAGGCATCTTAACTAAACACCATCAATAGACATACCATGTTTCTTCTTGGATCAACCCCTCCCAACATTTCTCCCTGCGCCTCTGCGACCCCGCGGTAAA
>PXBU01000255.1 GCA_003566795.1 Puniceicoccaceae bacterium
GATAGGGGATAGGGAACTCATGGTTTTGAGCTGTAAGATTTTTTCACATTCTGGCGATCAAAAGTTTTTGCCACGCAACGCACCACGTAGCGCGCAGCTTCAGCAAGCGCTCCGAATCGGGCAAGCGGCCACCGCCCGTCCAGCAAGCGCTGCCCCGGCACAATTCGGCCCCGCCCGGCCGGCGGAGTGCCCCCCCCGGTAGAATTCGGCCCCACCCGTGCGGCGAGCAGCCCCCTGGTAGAATTCTGCCCCACCTGGCCTGCGGAGTGCTTGCTAAAGCAGCGCACTACGATGCGTACGACGCAACGCACTGCGTAGCGCGCAGCTTCAGCAAGCGCTCTGAATCGGGCAAGCGGCCACCGCCCGGCCTGCAAGCGCTGCCCCGGCACAAATCGGCCCCACCCAGCCTGCGGAGTGCCCCCCGGCAGAATTCGGCCCCACCTGGCCGGCGGAGTGCTTGCTAAAGCAGCGCACTACGATGCGTACGACGCATCGTACTTCGAGATGCGCCATGGGTAGTCCCGCCAATCGTCAACCAGCTTTGCCTTAACCGGATTCTGACGAATGTAGTTAATCGTTTTATCGAGCTCGGCCTCGTTGCGCATCCACCGGTCGAACCAGTCTTGCTGCCAAAATCGGCCCTGGCGTTTGAGCAGTACATTCAGCCGTCGAGCGGATCGCCCCTTGAGCCGACTGAGGGCTTCGCGCAGTGGAAGGTGTTTTTCTCCAGGATAAATCACGCAATGCAAATGGTTGGGCATAATCACCGCCTCGCCGACCAGCCAACCGTCGCCTTCCAGTCGCTCCAAATCTTCCAGACAGCTGCGATTGGCAGTAGTCTGCACAAACGGTGCAAATCCGAAGTTTTGATCCAGGTATTTTTCAGTGCTTAGAAAGTATTGCCGTTGCAACTGAGCAAATTCCGGATCCGTTGCCGTTATCTGGGAGAGTGCGCGATGAATTTCGCGGATTTTAACGCGCGCTTCAGGCGGCAGGCTACCCTGGCAACGAATGGTGATAAAGTGCCAACGCTCGGCAACTTCCCAGTGGGGGAGTCGGCCCCGCCAGCGGGACATCGTTTGCTCAAAAGACATCTCCCAAAAGAAATCGAATATTTTTAAGCGAACAAGCAATATAAGCGTAGCGCGCAGCTTCAGCAAGCGCTCCGAATCGGAGAAGCGGTCCCGCCCGTCCTGCGAGCGCTGCCCCGGCACAAATCGGCGCCGCCTGGCCTGCGAGCGCGCCCCTGGCACAAATCGGTCCCGCCCGGCCTGCGGAGTGCTTGCTAAAGCAGCGCACTACGATGCGTACGACGCAACGCACTGCGTAGCGCGCAGCTTCAGCAAGCGCTCCGAATCGGAGAAGCGGTCCCGCCCGTCCGGCGAGCGCTGCCCCGGCACAAATCGGTCCCGCCCGTCCGGCGAGCACCCCCGGCACAAATCGGCACCGCCTGGCCTGCGGAGTGCTTGCTAAAGCAGCGCACTACGATGCGTACGATGCGCCGCAGAATCGTCCTCTTCGCTAATCATTCCGGCCGGTTGGCACGCGGATGTCACGCAAGTAGCGGAAGTATTCGGAGTCGGTGCCGAGGATCAGGGTCGAGCTGGGGCCGACGGTATTGGGGTAGCTTTCCAGCGTGCGCAGGAAGGCGTAAAACTCGGGGTCCGCTCCGAAGGCTTGGCTGTAGATGCGCGTGGCCTCGGCATCGGCCTCGCCACGAATGATCTCCGCCTGACGTTCCGCTTCGGAGCGTATTTCGGCGAGTTCGCGCTCGGTGTTACCATCGATTTCGGCGGCATTACCCTGGCCTTCAGCACGGAATTGCTCGGCGATGCGTTGCCGCTCAGCGATCATCCGGTCGAAGACGCGTTGCTGCACCGCTTCAACATAGTCGATGCGCTTGATTCGGATATCCACCAATTCAATGCCCATTTCCGGCATTTGACTGGCGGCCTGCCGGAAGATGGAGTTGACCAACTCTTCCCGTCCGGTCTTGACCTCCTGCATCAGGATTTCCTCATCCTCTTCGCCGGCGACCTGGACGCGCTCCAAGTCGTCTTTACTGATCTTCCAATCTTTCGACCGGACGATCTCCACCAAGTCAGTGGCGGAGATCTTGTCCCGCACCACCGAATCGAGGATATCGTTCAGGCGCATGGTCGCCCCGCGCTCGTTTTGCACCCGCTGCATGAAAACCAGCGGGTCCGCGATACGCCAGCGCGCGGTGGTATCGACTGAGATGAATTGCTCGCCGCGGGTGGGAATCTGATTGGGGTCGCCATCCCAGGAAATAACCCGCTTGTCGAAGCGGCGCACCTCCTGGATGAAGGGAAGCTTGAAGTGCAAGCCGGGTTCTGTGACCGGGTCGCCCACGGGTGCGCCGAGTTGCACGATGACGGCCTGTTCCGCCTCATCCAGGGTGTAGATGGAGGCAACGATGCCGATGATACCTGCCAGCGCCAGGACCAGGCCGATGAGGAGATTAATTTGCTGTTTTTGCATGACTATCGATTGGTCGGAAGTTTGGTGGCGGTGTCACCCAGATTCAAGAGTGGGATGGGGCTGGTTTGTTGGTCATCCATTATGTAGATCTTACCCGCTTGCGGGAGCACTTGATCAATCATTTCGAGATACATTCGTTGGCGCGTCACGTCCGGAGCACCCAGATAAGCTTGGTACACTGCGGTAAAGCGCTCGGCCTCACCCCTGGCAGCATTGGTCCGCCTGGCGGCATAGCCCCGGGCCTCGGCGATGACCTGCTGCGCCTGGCCTTGCGCCCGCGGGATGACCTGATTGCGGCGTTTCTCGGCCTCGTTGATAAAGCGCTCCCGTTCCTGCTCGGCCTGATTGACCTCATTAAAAGCAGGTTTCACCGGCTCGGGTGGTGTGACGTCCTGCAGTTCGATGGTACTGATCTGGATGCCGATATCGAAATTATCCATCGCTTTTTGGAGCTCCTCGCGCGCGGCGTTGGCGACTTGCACCCGCCGCTCCGTCAGCACGTCGCTCCCCAGACTGTTGCCCACGATCCGGCGCATGACCGCCTCGGAGACATCGCGGAGGGTTTGCTCGGGGTGGCGCACCCGGTGCAGGAACTTATCCGGATCACTGACCCGGTATTGAACGACCCATTCGACGTCGATCACCTTTAAATCGCCGGTCAGCATCAGGGACTCATCCCGGTGCCTTTGGTCCTTGCGGTAGGTGGTGCGGCCCTCCACCGAATCAGTCCGAAAGCCGAATTCCTGCTTCAGCACGCGGGCCGTCGGCACCATCTGCGCCGTATCAATGCCATAAGGCACCTTGAAGTGCAGGCCCGGTTGTTTGAGGGCGACGACCTGGCCGAAGCGTTTGACCACGGCCTCCTCCTCGGGCTGTACGATGTAATAGCTGGTCAGTATCCCCGACACGATCATGATGACGGCGATCACCGGCAAGATGAGTTTTTTGTAACGCCGGAATTCCTCCCAGTTGATGTCATCGAGTGGGTTCCGCTGTATGGGTGGTGGGCCGTTTCTATTCATAAGGAAATTTTTGTGTGAGTTGCAGAGTCGGTGTGAGCCGTCCTAAGGTTGAGTGACATTTTGGTAGCCGAATGCCTTCGCATTTGGATGCATACTTTTTGGTAGCCGAATGCCTTCGCATTTGGATGCATGCAGTAGAGCCATAGCCGTATTTGCCCGGCTGTCACTGGTAAACCAAAAAAAAGATCCGCCATGCCTGGGGTCACGGCATGGCGGATCAGTCTATTGATTCCTCGTAAGGAAAATCTGTGTGAATGTTCAAGTGCTACTTGATGCGCCACACCCTTGGGGCTGACGCCGCAGCGGTCAAATTTTCCGCACTTGCCAACTGTCCCTGATTTCGGCAAGTTAATGGACATGGCTATTTTTCAATTTCGCAGCGCGACTGAGCAGGTGGCGGATTATCTACGCAGTGAAATCGCGCAGCGGCGGTGGAGTGTGCAGTTGCCCGGCAGTAATGCGCTGGCAAAGGAGCTGGGAGTCGGGAAGAGCTCGATCGAGGGAGCCCTGGGGCTGCTGGAGGCGGAGGGTATCCTGATCCCCCAGGGGGCGGGTCGGCGACGGCGGATCGATCTCAGCAAGACCCCGACGGTGGCGGCCAAGAAGATCCAGATTCTGCTGTTTTCAAAAGAGGACCGGACGCAGGCGATGATCATCGAGTTGGAGCGGCAGTTGCAGGTGTTGGGACATGCAGCGGTGATCGCTGAGAAGACGCTGGCTCAGATGGGCATGAGCCCTCAGCGGGTGTCCCGATTCGTGTGCGAAACGGAGGCGGACGCTTGGCTGGTGGTGGCGGGTAGCCGTGAGGTGTTGGAGTGGTTCGCCCAGCAGGCGCGGCCGGCCTACGCGATTTTCGGGCGGCAGGCTTCGGTGGAGATTGCCGGCGCGGCGGTCTCCAGAAAAACGGCGCTGGACCAAGCGCTACAGCACCTGGTCGAGCTGGGGCATCGGCGGATCGTGCTGCTAAGTCGCCCGAATCGGCGCAAACCTGAACCTGGAGCTTTTGAGCGCTATTTTTTGGATAGGCTGGCGCATCACGGCATCCAGAGTGGTCCATTTAATCTCCCGGACTGGGAGGACGAGTCGGCGTCTTTACGCAGTTGTCTCGATGCGCTCTTCGCCCACAC
>PXBU01000297.1 GCA_003566795.1 Puniceicoccaceae bacterium
ATTGTATTCGTCCTTTGCCTGTTGACCACGCTAGGCATCACTTACTCTGGGCTGTTCGACGCACGGAACACGGATACTTGGGAGGAAGACCATGCCCTGCTGGCCAACGCCTCGCTGCGCACGGGTCGCGACGACGACGCGATCCGCCACGCCCGTGCCACGCTGGAGATGAACCCCGGACGGGCCGACATGCAGGCCGTGCAGGCTCAGGCTCATTTCAACCGCTGGGCCTTGAGCGGGGAGCCCAAGTCCATTAGCCCCGAGCAAGCAGAAGAACTGCTCCAGCTCACCCGTCTCGGCAGCGCAGACGAACCACAACTGAAAGCAGTTGTCGGCATCTACCAATGGAAGCTGGGGCAAAATAAAACCGCCCTCGCGACCTGGGGCAGTGTCGCCACCACCAACGCCCTCGCACGACTGTGCCTGATCCGAACCGGACGGAGCACCCCGCCCGAGGAGCTTGAATTGGCCCGCTACCAGGAGGATCCCTCTTTTCCTTTACTCCTTGCGCTCAGCAGGCCAGAGCATTCCCCAGCCGACAGCCAAGCAGTGGCCCGCTTCATCGACGCAATCCTGCAAGCGGTTGAGGGCGAAGGCATGAACGAAGCAAGACGGTAATCTTTAAAGTGCTCCTCTCGCGCCAGGATTTCATCCAATAGGTGATTTCATGTAGCCGAAGCCCTTTGGCTTTGGTCGAACCTTCCAGCGGGCGCGGAACGACCAAACGCGAAGGCGTTCGGCTACGGTTTGCGAAAGCTTGAAGCATGCGGAACCACCAAACGCGAAGGCGTTCGGCTACGGGTTACGAAAGCTTGAGGCATGAAAGGACTTCTATGAAGCCGCGCTAGACACGCTCCAGCACAATGGTCACCCGCAAGCCCAGCCGCTTCATCCAAGCTTGGGGCAAACGCTGCTCGCCCGCGAGCATTCCTCGAATGCACGAGGTCGGCAGCAGTTGAGGCCGTGAAAAACCACCGGTGAAAGGATAGGCGATTAAATCGCTGTAAACACAGGCGGTTCGTCTCCAGGCAGAGCCACAAATGGCTTCGACCGGACCCTCCTCAGGCGCCAGCAAGACCGATGCCATCGCCATGTTTGCAAAGCTGCCGTCCGCCTCCAATGGGAATTCATAAGGGGGCTGAATGCATGCCTTACGCATAGGCTCGTGGTGAAACATTCCGTAGAAGAGCCGCCCAAAAGCTGTGGCTGCAGGTTCCGCCAAGATGAGCCGCCCACCTGGCTCCAAAGCAGCCGCCGCCGAAGCAAGAAACCGCTGCGGCAAGCGCAAATGATGGAAAACATCCAAGGCAAAAATAGTATCCCAGCCCTCGCTGGGGATCGCATAGGCGTCAACCACGCGATCCACGTGCCCCGTGTCGGTAACATCACTGGTGACGACGCCGGGCAAAAACTCGTGGGCCACTCCGATACCAGAGCCGATTTCCAGCCATTGCCGACCGGTCGCATGTTGACGCATGCGCTCATATATTGCGGCATAGACCGCCCGTAGCCCCGGCGACTGCTGCCATTTAGCCAGGCTCCCTTGCAGCAGGCTTAGTTGATAGGTTGCTTCCTTGGCCATATTTTCAGGACTCACAGCGGCGATCAGAAACGCTCCCAGCGGAAAGACAAGATGAATGGAAGCATCACGGCAGGTGAGTGGCCAGAAAAACCGCTCGGGCCTCAGGGTCGTCCTCGGGCGGCAGACGCTCCAATAAGTTCAGATCCTCCTCGCCTTCCAGCCACTTGACGCCGGTCAGACGACTGATGCGAAGCAGCGTATTTCTGCCCAGCAGACGCTCCGAGAGGTGCTCTAATTCAAAATCCTTATACAAGGGCGTTACCGGGACGAAGGCTTCCTCCTCGCTGGCGCGGGTTAACTTGTGGGCAAACAATATTTCGTCGTAGGTATTTAACTCGTGATGCAGGCGTAATTCGGACTTTCGCTCCTTGGCGTAAAACTCCGGAATAGCCGCCGCCCGCTCCACGATCGGAATAAGGTGCCGATTGGAGACAAACAAGACCCGCTGCCCCGCCCGCTTTTGGACTTCCTGCTGCAGCCACATGCACTCATGCCATCCCGGCACACCATGCATGAAATTGGTCTTCAGGCTCGTCGGCAGGGTAAGACATAAAAAGAACAGCCATATTCCCGCCAGGCAGAGGAGCGAATGCTTGCGAACGGCTCCCAGACGACGGATGAATGCCGCGACGACCAGAATCTGCAGCAAGATAAAGGGCAGCACAATCCTCGTCGCCATAATATCATCCAACTGCCCCCAGTGATACGCCATCAGCAAGCTGAAATTAAATACCGCAACCCCGCCAAAAACCATCGCGCCAATTTTGAAATCAGGATCGGCCGCCGGTTGGCGGCTGGGATGCCGGCGAGCGGCCAAATAGGCAAACCCGATAACCGCCAACACAAAGACCACCGAAAGTAACAAGCTATTGGCCTGCGGGCGGTCACTCCAGCCAAAGAAAAAACGCAGCGCGTGGATCAGGTTATCAGGAATGAAGCCGATACCAAAGGCCGTCGTGGTCTCCTCACTCAATTGCCAGAACCCCTCGTGCTCACGTATAATTTTCTGCCGCAGTGCAATCGGCAGGCACAGCAGCGGAGCCAAGCAAGACAGTAGCGAGAGAATGATCCGGCGTTCACGCGCCCAACCGATGAGAATCACCACTCCCACCGCCAAAATGTAGAGCGCCGACTCGTAACGCGTCTGCGCCAATAAAATACCGAGGAGAATCAGCAAGTCCAGCCGTCGCTCCGATGGCTGTTTCAGATAAAAGACCCCGGCTAGCAGGGTGGCCATTAACATCACCAGATTCAGCAGTTCAAAGCCGACGCCATTCACATTCATCGCCACCAGCGGAAGTGTGGCCACCAGTGAAACCGCCAGATAACCGCCCAGCGGTGGACCATAGATGCGCCCCAAATAAAACAAGAGCCCCAGCAGCAGCGGGGTGATTGCCAAGTTTAGCCATTTTCCATTCTCGCTGCGGTAACCCGTCAGGTCATGCACTAGACTCACCAGAAAGGGGTAAAAATAAGGCCGTTTGTCGACATAGCCGTCCAGCTGAGTGAAAGAATCCTGGATCAAATGCGTGCGCGCGGTCACCATCACCTCCTGATGCACATGCATCCGCAACGAGGCACTCGCCATGACCGGTTCATCCATCGTAATTTTGAAGCCGCCGGGTTGGAGTGCCCAGAGCGTCGCGGTGACGGCCAGGATGAAGCTCACGGGTAAGAAGCGACCCAACCGATGTTCGCGCGAACTCGCCTCCGGGGATGGCAGATTCCGCTCAGCCATCAAAATCCTTAATAAGGTGACCAGCAGCAGCAAAAGATTCGCAAGCATCAACCAGTAACCAAAATGCTTCACCCACCACACCGCCTGCTGCGTCGTCGCCAAGACAAAGCCGTAGCCCGCTGCAATGAAGGCACAAATAACAAAGAGAATAATGCGCGGCATAACTCAGATGGGACAATCAGTAGTGCGAAGAATGGAGCTGGCTAGAAGAGCGACACGTCAGTCGAGCTCAAAGCCCTGGCAGCGTAAACATAAAAAAGCCGCCTACAAAGTAGGCGGCTTGTGGTTAAATGAATTTGCTACGATTCCAAGCAAGCTTAGAAATCGAACGTGACAACAGGCGTACCGCTGGTCGTTAATTGCGTCGTAGTAGTCGTGATGGTTGCTGGATATTCCTCCTGCGCCACTTGGCTAATTTGCCTGACATACTTGTCGGTTTCGGTGCCAACCAGTTCGTCGCTGGTTACTGTGGTCAAACCTGTTTCCAGGAAGTACTGATCCGCCGCGGTAGCCAGTTGACGCAGGTTGTTGACAATAGTTTTTTCCTGCGAGGTGGCACGCACCTTTTGGAAGGCGGGGATCGCCATGGCAGCCAGGAGGCCGATAATCACGACCACGATCATGATCTCAACCAGCGTGAAACCTTTTTTGTTTTTAGTATTCATGATGATATTCCTTTAGTTGGATATTATGTATATGTATGGATAAACACCGGAGGAGAAATCTCCAGCATCTGACAAGCATGCATTTCGCAGTGCGAAAAACAAGCATAAACTTTGATTATCAATGGCTTAACATTTTTTTAACAAATCCTCGATCTACGCTTATATCGGTGGGCTGAGACTGGCAAAAATCATTTTCCCGCCGGAGGACGCCACCACCGAGTCCACCTCGACGCTTACTTCCTGGCCTATGTGGCTCTTACCCCCGTTGACGACGAGCATTGAGCCATCCGGCAGATAGCCAACGGCCTGGTTCGGGTCCTTGCCGGCGCGCACCAAATCCACATTCAGCCGAGAGCCGATCGACACTTCCTGATTCAATGCCTTCACCAGCTCCGCGATATTGAGCCAGTCGACGTGGTGAAACTCGGCCAGCTTGGCCAAGTTGTAATCCGTCGTGAGTAATTTACCCTTGAGCGTCTCCGCCAGATAAATTAACTTGGAGTCCACCGCCTGGCGGTCAGGCACATCACTCTCGTGGATCCGCAGATCCAGATGTTTCATGGCCCGCAGGCGGTTGAGCACTTCCAGACCCTTGCGGCCTTTTTCCTTCCGGGTGGCGTCACTGGAATCGGCGATGCCCTGCAACTCATCCAGCACAAACCGGG
>PXBU01000099.1 GCA_003566795.1 Puniceicoccaceae bacterium
GCGTCCGCTGCACGGATTTTAAAACGCCCTTGCAGGGCTCGGGTGGTTCAACGAGTGCTTTCGCTCGGCTCAATAAGCTCGCCCCGGTGGAGCCAGATCGAGCTGCGCTCGCCGCTGCGGAAGGTGCTGTTGACAACGGCGATCCCGCCGTCGCGACCGACGGCCAGCTTATTCATGAGCAAACCTTGTCGGCTGCCGTTTTGGCCCAATTCGGGGTCTGCGGAGCCGGGGATAACCATCGGCTCGGTAAAGGAATCGCCCTGGTCGCGGGATAGGGCAAATCCCAGCCCCTGCGATCGAACACCGAGCGCGGGGAACAGCTCCCAGGTCAGGTAGAGATTGTCCGCAGCATCGATTGCCAGCGACGGAAAAGAGGCACTGGTGAAATTCTCCGGCACCGATTCCGGGATCGGCGCGGGCGGCTCGAAATCATCCGCCCCGGCAGGCAAGCGGCTGTAAAGAATTTGGTAGGCTCGGCCCGGACCCTGCGCACTCTGCCCATAAACCAGATGCACCGTATCCGCGCTGTCCACCGCCATTTTCGGCGCGTCCGCGTGCCCATCGCTAACCCCTACAGGTCGGGGTGGCTCGAAGGAACGCCCGCCATCTTCCGAGCGGGTGTAACGGATATCGGCCTGCTGGTCTTCGCCCACCGTCCACGCCAAATGCAAGACCCCGGCGGAATCAACCGCCAGCGAGGGTCCGCGTGCGGGTGCGGCATGATCGCCGCCCACCCGGACAGGATCCTCAAAAGACTGCCCGGCGTCTTTGGAGCGACTGAACCAGAGCCGACCCTCATACTCGGTCCACACCGCGTAGAGGATCCCGTCCGGCGTTACCACCAAGTCCAGACTCCCGTTGTGCCACGATTCTGCCGAGAGCCTACCTTTGCCCGCACCGGCCCGCGTCTCTGAGAGATTGATCGGTACCTCAAAGCTCCGGCCTGCGTCGGTGGACCGGGCAAAGAAAATTTCTCCGCCATGGGAGCCCCCGGAAAACACGATTTCCTGCCAGAGCACATAAATTTTATCTGGGGCACCATGCTCCGCCCCAAGTGCGATGCGCGGCAGCCAGGAAAAAATCGACGGGCTGCGGGAGACATTGACCGACTGCGCCAAGCGCCCTTCCATATCCGAGGTGTAGGATTGGAAAAATAGATCCTGCTCGGCCAGATTGCCCCAGATCACCGCCAGATTGCCCTCCGCATCCATCGCCACCGAGGGATCATCGACGTAGTGGAACTCGGATTGATTCATGCGCCAAGGCCCCTGGAATGCCGGACCGGATGCAATTTCGGTTGGGGCATCCCAGCGGACCTGCACTTCGGCGCTGGCTTGGCCGCCCAGGGGCAAGATCACAAAAGCACCGAGTAATAAAATCGGGGCCGCGACTGCACCCCTGAATCTGAAAACAATTCCCTCCAAACTCATGCTCCAGAGTGTAGGCGACAAGCGCGTTATTGGCAAGGATCTGAAGAGATAAGTTTATGGAATTCAAGCGGGGGTGCTCTCCGCATCCGCCATTCGTCATCGCCCCGCTACTCAACGGACGCCAGTGATGCGAATGATCGTGCTGCGGGAAACCGGAAAGATTTCAGTCTGGAGACTGCTGGCCGCATCGGCTCCTGCGGACGGGCGTGTGCTGAAAATCAACACACCTTCACTCAGATCATAAGACGTTCCCGTCTGCCGTGCTATGAAATCAACCAAAGCGGCGACCGAAACATTCCGCAGCCGCAGGTTGACCTCAGGATCACGATCATCGGGATTAACGAAGAGAACGTTCAGGCTGAGATCCTCCGGCAGCTTGGATTCGAGCAGCTGATCCAGATAACGAACTACTTCGGAAAGTGGGCGGTCCCCCAGGCGCACCTGCTGGATCACAATACTATCCAGCAATCGTTGATCCGAAATGGGGACAGAGGCGACAGCAACTGGCGCAAGCACGAGTCCGCCCAAGAGCACCAGCCAAGCCATGCGGAAGGCCCGGAAAGTGTTACGGGCAGCCACCCCCCATCTCATCGGCGAAGGCCAGATCCGGCTTAAAATCAGCGACTGTGGCAAGAAGTTCATCTTTCGGTAGTTAAATAGACTCCTCAAGCGGCCGGATGTTCATTCAACCTTCGTATGCCGAGAACAGTAAAGCGTTTATAGCCTAATAACTTGAACTTCAGTTGGTTGATCGTAACTTTTAAGGAGACTGAATGATTTCAGGCTCAAGCAATGAAAGTCGGCATTTCCTGTCCCGTACAATTTTCTCAACTTTTTGGCATTCTCCTATTGCTCATCGGTTTGCCGTCGGCTGGGCATGCCCTGATCATTGACAGCTACTCGGCTGCGGCCAATGACCGATTCGCCAACGCTGCTGAATTCATCGCCACGGATTACGATTTGTCGGGAATAACAATCGCACCCAACAACACCTGGCTTACACTGGTGGCACCAAACGTGTATCTGGCTTCGGACCACTATAAACCCGCAGTCGGTTCAACCGTCACCTTCTATGCCACCAACGATCCAAATGGACCGACCATTACGCGGCAAGTAACTTCCAGTCGCCTGCGTTTCGGGTCGAGCGATTTGACCATTGGCACACTCGATCGGCCTGTGCCCGAAGGCTATGCCGTCTATTCCTATGCTACGGAAACATTCAGCAATTCGCTGCCGACTTGGAATAACTATCCCTACAATGGTCCTACCCTATTTCACATCGGCAAGTCACCGGGCACTTATCCCACCATTCTAAATGTTGCAGTGGGTCAAAATAAGCTGTCGCGGCGTTTGATGAATCGTGAAATAACGAATCCAGCCGCCAGCGGTCCCGCCATTGAAGCGGATCGGAATGACCCCGGTTCCACGAATTTTGTTGCTTTTGAGACCTTTACTGAAGAAGGCGATTCCGGCGGGCCTCTTTTATTTCGCTATACCAATGGGGCTGGTGAGCCAGCGCTGCGCGTGGTTGGGATCGCTTGGTATCGGTCTAGTGGCACACAGGAAGGTACTGGCTTTACCCCAGTGGGCCAATACGCAGCTGACATCGCCGCATTCATCAATGCCAACGGACTGGGTTTTGTGCCGGCAACACCTGCGGCGCTGGTGGCGGAAGCGGTCGATGTGAATAGCATCGCACTGACCTGGGAGGACCTTTCCGACATTGAAACGGGTTACCAGGTGGAACGCTCACCTGCCAGCGAGGGCGATTGGCTTACGGTGGCGACATTGGATGCCAATACCACCAGCTTTCTCGATGTCGGCCTCGATGCTGATAGTAGCTATGATTACCGCCTGCGTGCGCTGAATGCCAATGGTGGATCTGACTACAGTGCGGTTGCCAGTGCATCGACTCCGCCAGTGGCGACTTTCTCCGATTGGCAAATCGATACCGGCTTGAGTGAAATGGATCAGGCCGATGCGGCAGCGACTGCCGATCCCGATGGCGATGGCATAGCCAATCTTTTGGAATATGCGCTGGGTGGGGATCCACTCATTCCCAATTCGGCCTCCTTGCCCCAGATCGCAGTAGACAACACCTACATGACCATCACTTTCCTGCGACTGCGTTCGGATATTAACTATCGCATTGAGGCCAGTGATAATCTCGTCAGCTGGTCCATCATCGCTGAAAATCCCGGTTCCGTTGGCTCCTGGGTAACGATCGATGATATCGTCCCGATTGCCGAAGCCAGCCGCAGATTCCTCCGTCTAGTGGTCGTGCTGCCCTAACAGGCAAATCAACATCATGACCGGGAACTGCGGTTTCAGTCGAATTCTGCAGAACTACGCTCCAGCCTCGGGCGCTTCTCCCAGCCCTTCCAGATCGGCCAAATCGCGCAATCTGCCACTGGAACGTTTATTTTGAACCAGATCCGCGTAGCCCAGAAAAGGCAAATCAACGCCATCCGTTTTAATCAACACCCGGTTCGCATAACTTGCATCGAACTCGATTCCACTGGCTTCTGTTATAATCTCAATCCGAATGGGTGGATTCCCCATCCGGAAGGCGTTTCCCTTTTCCTTAAAAAAAGCGCCATCAATCCCGGGGGGCGCACCAAATTTATTCAAGGCAACGAGCAAATTTTCAATGTTTTCATCTGATTGGCTGATCCAAATGTCCATATCGCCGGTTGCCCGGACGTATCCGTGAACACCTAGAGCCCATCCCCCGACAACTAGATACTCAACGCTTTCCGCGTTTAAGATACTGAGGAACTCTCTGAAGTCGTCCGGTAGTTGCAACATCCCCCCAAAATGCGATTCGCAGGCGCTGTATGCAAGCCAACCTTTCCACCGGAGACAGCGCCCGGCAATCCTCTCGATAGTCCTCGGCCGACCGTGTCTGCTTGGAATAACTAATTGAAATGCTACGTCCCATAAAATATTTGTTATCAGACTCTACAGGGGTGTCCACACCAAATAGGGGCGACCAAGGGGGTCAAACGAAGGGGGCGACCAAGGGGGTCAAACGAAGGGGGCGACCAAGGGGGTCAAACGAAGAAAATTAACATTTCTAATGGGATCAATGGGGTCCTTGGTGTTCGATATTTTTTAACATCAATGCTGAAACGTGCAGGGGGATCGCCTGAACGGCGATCCGGGCATCCGACAAGCGGAGCCCCTACGGGGCGGCCATTTCTTGGCCGCTGGTAGTCA
>PXBU01000291.1 GCA_003566795.1 Puniceicoccaceae bacterium
CTGCGTGAGGGGCCGCTGTGCGTCTGCCACTTGATGGAGATCCTCGGCAGTGACCAGGTCAAAACCTCCAAACAGCTCCGCTACATGAAGGAGTTGGGCATGTTGGAGGCGGAGCGTCAGGCTCAGTGGATGATTTACCGGCTGCCCGATCCGGCCCACCCCCTGGTCGTTGAAAATTTAAAATGCCTGCAAGATTGCGCCGGTGAGGAACTCTGCTTCCGCCAGGACCTGCAAGTCCGGCAGCAAGTGATCGAGCGTCTGCGCACGGAAGCTTCCGGCTGCGCGGAGGCCCTGCTGGCCGAACAAAAATCCTGCTGTGCCTAAACGCTTCCACTATGAAAAAACAAAAAGTTCTTATCCTCTGCACTGGTAATTCCTGCCGCAGTCACATGGCCGAAGGCATCCTGCGCGCGGCGGCGGGCGACCTCTTCGAGGTCTACAGCGCTGGGTCCAAGCCCAAGGGCGTGGTCCACCCGCTGGCGATCGAGGCACTCCAAGAAATCGGGATCGATGCCAGCGGGCATAAATCCGAGCACCTCGACCAGTATTTGCATACCGGCATCGATGTCGTCATCACCGTCTGTGGCAACGCCGACCAAGCCTGTCCGGCCTTCCCCGGCCAGGTGGCCCGCTACCACTGGGGCTTTGAAGACCCGCCCCACGCCATACGCGAGGGCGAAAGCGAACTCGACGCCTTCCGCCGCATCCGCGACCAAATCCGACTCGTCTTCGAAGCCTATGCCCACGGCTACCGCCAAGGGGCGGGTGCCGTCAGTGATCTGTAGCGATGGCACGATAGTGCCGTCTATCCCGAATGGCACTGCCTTAGGCGAACAACCCCTCATAATCTTAATCCTACTCATAATCGTAATCTTCTATTCATCAGTGGTTTGGATTAAGAGTAAGAGTAAGAGTAAGAGTAAGATTAGGATTACGATTTAGCATAAAACCGGCTCAAGTTAGTGCCATTTCCTTCTATCCCCACCACACAAACATCAGACCGTAGCGATGGCACGATACCTGTCCTCCGTAGCCTTGGCGAAGGGGGAGTGCCGCCTTTTCGGCTCCACGCAAAACCACTGAGACTAGAAAAAACATGAAAAAAATACTCATCTACGATCCGCCCATGTGTTGCTCGACCGGTGTCTGCGGCCCCGAGGTCGATCCGATACTGCCGCGCTTTGCAGGCATGCTCGCCCAGCTTGAGGGTAAAGGTGTCGTGGTCGAACGCTACAATCTGGCGCAACAACCCATCGCCTTTGCCCAAAATCAGGACGTGCGCGCGATCCTCGAAAAAGCAGGCCCGGATGCCCTGCCATTGATCTACATCGATGGTCAACTTGAGTTGCAAGGCCGCTACCCGGACGCGGCCGAGCGCAGCGCCTGGGTCAAAGGTATCCAAAAACCAGATACGTCTAGTGTATGATATTTCATCAAATAAGGTTTTTCGTGTAGCCGAAGCGCTTCCGCTTCGGTCGAACCTTCCGGAGAGTCCGAAACAACCAAACGCGAAGGCGTTCGGCTACCAGTGAAACAATACCGAAAAATCAAAACCCGATCTGATCCTCCACTCATTAGAATCCCGTAAGAAGCAACATGCCCACACCACCCAACCAGGTCCATGCCTTGCGTGAGCTGCTCGAACAAGCGGCCCGCTACCTTTTCTTCACCGGCAAGGGGGGCGTGGGCAAAACGTCGATTGCCTCAGCCACCGCGCTCGCGCTGGCCCGCAATGGCGAGCGGACCTTACTCGTCAGCACCGACCCGGCCTCCAATCTCGACGAGGTGCTCGGGCTGGAACTCGGCCGCACCGCCCGCCCGGTCCCGGCCGCCGAGGGCCTGTTCGCCCTCAATATCGATCCCGCCGCCGTCGCCGCCGAATACCGCGAGCGGGTCGTCGGCCCGATGCGCGGCATCCTGCCGGAATCCGCCCTGCAGGCTATGGAGGAGCAACTCTCCGGTGCCTGCACGATGGAGATCGCCGCATTCGACGAGTTTACCAGCTACCTCGGCGCCGAGGCCACCGCCGACTATGATCGCATCGTCTTCGACACTGCGCCGACCGGACACACGCTCCGCCTGATGGCCCTCTCGCAGGCGTGGACCAATTTCCTGGATGAGAACACCAGTGGCAACACCTGCCTGGGCCCGCTAGCCGGGCTGGAAAAGCAGCAGCAGGCCTACGCCCAAGCGGTGGAGGTGCTTAAGGATGCCGGACGCACCGCCATCTATCTGGTGAGCCGGGCCTCGCCGAGCCCGCTCAAAGAAGCACGCCGCACCCGGCGCGAGCTGGACGATCTCGGCATCTGCAACCAGCACCTGATCCTCAATGGCTGGTATGCCCCGGAGGGCGACTACCAGGACGATCCCATCGCCGCTCAATGGTTGCAGCGGCAAGAAGAAGCCCTCAGCGCCGAAGCCGCCTTCATCGAATCACTGCCCCGCTATCAGGCACCGCTCTTGCCCGGCAACCTGATCGGGATCGAAGCGCTACGGGGATTTTTCGCAGGAGATCCCACTGTTACCAACACGCCCGTAGACCCGCCGCCCCGTGACCTCCCCGACCTCCCCGGCCTGGCCCAACTGGCCGACGAACTGGCACCCAGCGGACGCGGCGTGCTGATGACCATGGGTAAAGGCGGCGTAGGCAAGACCACGGTGGCGGCAGCACTGGCCCTTGCGCTGGCCGAGCGGGGTGCCAAGGTACGGCTCTCCACCACCGACCCGGCGGCCCACCTCAACGATGCCCTGGGGGCGGACATGCATGATTTGCTGACGGTTGAGCGTATCGATCCCAAGGCCGAGACGGCGGCGTATGTCGCCGAGGTCCTGGCCAGCCAGGGCGCTGAAATGGATGCCGAAAATCGGGCCTTGCTGGAAGAGGACCTTCGCTCTCCCTGCACCGAGGAGATCGCCGTCTTCCGGGCCTTTGCCCGCACCGTGGCACAGGGGACGGACGAATTCGTCGTGCTCGATACCGCACCGACCGGACATACCCTGCTCCTGCTCGATGCCACACAGTCTTATCACCGCGAGCTGGGGCGTCAGACACGCTCCGACCAACCAACGCAGGACGTGGAAGAACTTTTACCGCGACTGCGCGACCCCAAGTTTACCCGCGTGTTACTGGTCACTCTGGCCGAGAGCACCCCCGTGCACGAGGCCGCCGCGCTGCAAGCCGATTTGCGCCGCGCCGCCATCGAGCCGCACGCCTGGATCATCAATCAGAGTCTCGCCGCCAGCCAAACCCGCGAGCCCCTGCTCGCGGCCCGCGGTCGCGCCGAAATCCCCTACATCCAGGAAGTGCTCGACGAAAATCCCGACAAGCCAGTGCATCTGATTCCCTGGAGCCCGAAAGAACCCAGCGGGATTTTAGGGCTGAAAAACCTGTTAGCGGGAGCATGAGTGCGCCGCTTAATCTATAATCCATCACTATGACCACCTACGTATACGAAACCATCCCATCCGACAAAAACGAGCCGCCCAAGCTGTATGAAATCCAGCAAAGCATGCAGGAGGCTGCGCTGACCAAGCACCCGGAAACCGGCGAGCCCATCCGCCGCGTCGTCCTCGGCGGCTACGGCCTGATGACACCCGGCAAAGAGAGCGACGGCTCCAGCTGCTGCCAGCCCGGAAGCGGCTGCTGCTAGTGGAGGACCCATTAAGTTTTCCTAGTGATATCTCGTAGCGACTGGCTTTATGCCAGGATCGAATTCTTGCGCACAGCAGGCCTATTCGGATCGAGGGATAAACCCTCTCGCTACCAAAACAGAAAACTTAATTGGCTCCGACTGGAAAATTACAGCCCCGAAACAGAGACATCCTTCACTCCCTTTTTATGACGAAAAACACTAAACTTGTTGGCATTAGCTTCTTCGAAAAAAACCTGACTATCTGGGTCGCGCTCTGCATGGTGACGGGCGTTTTAATCGGCAAATTTCTACCGGCGATACCGGACTTTCTGAGCCGCTTCGAATACGCGCAAGTCTCGCTCCCGATCGCATTCCTCATCTGGTTGATGATCTATCCGATGATGATGAAGGTGGACTTCACCAGCATCAAGAATGTGCGCCGCGAGCCACGGGGGCTCTATGTGACCTGGGTGGTCAATTGGTTGATCAAACCCTTCACCATGTTCGGCATCGCCGCGCTGTTCTTTTATGTGATCTTTCAAGCCTACATCCCGACCGAGTTGGCGCGGGAATATTTGGCCGGAGCGGTGATCCTGGGTGCGGCACCGTGCACGGCGATGGTCTTTGTCTGGAGCCATCTGACCAAGGGCAATCCCGCCTATACCGTGGTTCAGGTCGCCACCAATGATTTGATCATCCTGGTGGCCTTCGTGCCGATCGTGGTTTTCCTGTTGGGAATCGGCGGCGTCAGCATCCCCTGGGATACGCTTTTTCTCTCGGTGGTGCTGTTTGTGGTCATTCCGCTGGTGGGTGGCATCTGGACCCGCCACGCTGTCATCCAGCGTAAGGGAGAGGCTTATTTCCAGCAACAATTTCTCAGCAAGTTTGACAACGTCACCATCGTCGGACTGCTGCTAACGCTGGTGCTGATTTTCTCGTTCCAGGGCGATATCATTCTGAACAATCCGCTGCATATTGTGCTGATCGCGATCCCGCTGATCCTCCAGAC
>PXBU01000183.1 GCA_003566795.1 Puniceicoccaceae bacterium
CAAGCCGCGTAGCCAAATCCTTGAAGCCGTCCACGAGACGGCCAGCGATTTGCAGCGCCTAGGTTTCATCGACAAGCGCAAGATGCAGAAATACGACGCCTTGTGTCTTGAGCCGGTCGGTGAGTACGATGCAGAAAAAATACGCACGTTACGCAAAAATCTCCACCTCAGCCAGGCCGTGCTGGCAGCCGTACTCAACACCAGCACATCAACCGTTCGTCAGTGGGAGATTGGGGACAAGAAGCCGAGCGGGCCATCGCTGAAACTGCTCAGCCTGATCGACCGTAAGGGGCTGGATGCGGTTCTATAGCGTTCGCCCGCATCGCAGGCCAAGCCCAATCCGAGGCCGCAGAATCCAATGTTGATTGACATCATCGCCGGTGCGCGACCGAATTTCATGAAAATCGCGCCCATCATTCGGGCGCTGCAAGCGCAGCGTGCGCAAGGCGGCGCGTTACGCTATCGCCTAGTCCACACAGGCCAGCATTACGATCCCAAACTATCGGGGGCTTTTTTCGAGCAATTAAGCATTCCCAACCCCGATGTGAACTTGGAAGTCGGCTCCGGCACCCAAGCTGAGCAGACCGCCGCCATCATGATCCGCTATGAAAAGCTGTTGCTAGACCATCCAGCACAACTCTGTCTGGTCGTCGGCGATGTCACATCCACGATGGCCTGCGCCATCACCGCACAAAAACTCAGCATCCCCGTGGCCCATGTTGAGGCCGGTATTCGTTCTGGTGACTGGACTATGCCGGAAGAAATCAACCGCAGAGTCACCGATGCCATCACCAACTGGTTCTTCACCACCTCAGAAGTCGCCAACCAGAACCTGCGTCGCGGCGGAATCGAGGAGGAACGCATCTTCTTTGTCGGCAATACCATGATCGACACCCTGCTGGCGCACAGCGACCGTTTACAACAACCGGAATGCGTCAATGAGTTAGGCTTGCAACCCGGCGCATACCTAGTCACCACCCTGCATCGCCCAGCCAATGTCGATGCCAGTGACGGCTTCGCCCGCCTACTCACAGCCATCGGCGAGGGCAGTCGCGGCCTGCCAGTGATTTTCCCCGTACACCCGCGCACCCAGAAAACCATCGCCCAATTGCCCAGCCTACCCCACACCATCAAGCTGATCGATCCTCAGCCCTATCTCGAATTCAACTGGCTGGTCAAACACGCCAAAGCCGTCATCACCGACTCCGGCGGCATCACCGAAGAAACCACCGTCATGGGCGTACCCTGCCTGACCCTACGCAACAGCACCGAACGACCAGAAACCATCACCATCGGCACTAACGAACTGATCGGTACCGACCCGAGTGCGCTCAAACCCGCGCTGGATCGGCTGTTTGCCGGGAAGTGGAAAAAGGGAGGCATTCCAGAAAAATGGGATGGCAAGACCGGGGAGCGGATTGTGGCCGCCCTAGAAAACCTGCTGATTCCGGCGTGAGCCGTCTGGCGGTGTTGCAGCGCTACTGGCATACGCTGCGCTATCTCAAGCCCGTGCAGTTTTATGGACGGGCGTGGCAGCGCCTGTATCAGCCGCGCCCTAGGCAGATTGAGGCCATGCCGTTGCGGCAGGCCGTGGGTTCATGGCAAGGCTGCGCTCGCGTCCCCACGCTTTTAGAGCCAAATCACTTCCGTTTCCTGAATGTCGAGCGCGAACTGCTCTGCGCTGAGGACTGGAACCGTACCGATTGGCCCAAGCTGTGGCTGTATAATCTGCACTATTTTAACGATCTGATGGCCGACGGCGCAGAGGATCGACTGCCGTGGCATCGCTCATTGATTGCCCGCTGGATCAAAGAAAACCCACCCCCAGTCGGTAACGGCTGGGAACCGTATCCGATCTCGCTGCGGCTGGTGAACTGGTGTCAATGGGTGTTGGCCGGCAATGCGCCGCTACCCGATATGCTCGATAGCATGGCCGTGCAAACCCACTACCTGCGGCGGCGACTCGAACACCACCTGCTGGGCAATCATCTGTGGGCCAATCTGAAAGCACTGATTTTCTGCGGAACACTATTCGTAGGGCATGAAGCAGATCGCTGGCGACTCTACGGCTTACGCCGCTTGCGTCGTGAACTGGCCGAGCAAGTGCTTGCCGATGGAGGGCATTTCGAACGCAGTCCCATGTACCACGCCATACTGCTCGCAGACATGCTGGATTTGCTCCAGCTCGCCCAGTGCTTCCCCGGCGTGTTGCCCGCTGATGAGGTGCAGGCATGGCAAACAGCAGCACAGACTATGCTGGATTGGCTACACACCATGACACATTCCGATGGCAAAATCAGCTTCTTTAACGACGCAGCGTTTGGGATTGCCCCTGAAGTGGGCGATCTGCTGACCTATGCTCAACAACTCGGGTTGCCGACAGTTGCTCCGGCCCTGAACCGCCCCTGTCAGTATTTAGCGCAATCCGGCTACGCCCGTTTGCGCCGTGGTTTGGCGGTACTATTGGCTGATCTGGCTCCGGTGGGGCCAGATTACCTGCCCGGACATGCCCATGCCGATACCTTGAGCTTTGAACTGTCATTGGGTAGCCAGCGGGTACTGGTCAATGCCGGAACCTCGACGTATGAGGCCAATACACAGCGCCAGAATGAGCGTTCCACGGCATGGCATAATACGGTCGAGATCGACGGCAAGGATTCTTCAGAAGTCTGGGGCGCATTTCGAGTGGCACGGCGAGCGCGGGTGGTCAATGTGGCCGTGGAGCACAGCGCCGACGGGCTGTACGCCTGTGCGACCCATGACGGTTATCGACGCTTACCGGGACGGGTGCTCCATCGGCGCTCGTGGCGCTTGGATGAACACTGCTTGGTGGTTGAAGACAGACTGGAAGGCCAGTGGCAAACCGCAGTGGCCCGCTTTCGCGTCGCCCCCGGCTTCGAAGTAATGAACGATAGTCCAGCACAAGGTTGGATTCGCGGCCAGCACATAGGCATACAGTGGCAGGTTACCGGCGGTGAGGTGCGGATTGAAGACGGATTCTGGCATCCGGAGTTTGGTCTCCGTGTGCCCTGCAAGGTACTGGTCGTGACCTTGCGGACACAGCGTTTGCTCACCCGCTGGCAATGGATCGAGGCGTAATCCCCTCACCCCAACCCTCTCCCAAAGGGATAGGGAGCTTAAGGCAGGGGATCTGAACGTTTACATCGAGGCTCATTCTTAATGCGCATTCTGTTTCTTTCCGATAATTTCCCCCCCGAAAGTAATGCCCCTGCCACGCGGCTGTGGGAACACGCGACTCGCTGGGTCAAGGCCGGACATGCCGTGACCGTGATCACCTGCGCCCCCAATTTTCCCGAGGGACACCTGTACGACGGCTACCAGAATGCATGGCGTCAAGTCGAGGATCTGCAAGGCATCCGTGTGGTACGGGTAAAAACCTACATCACCGCCAACGAGGGCTTTATCAAGCGCACGTTGGATTACATGAGCTTTATGTTAATGGGCTTTTTTTTCGGTCTGTTCGAGCGGCGACCGGACGTGGTGGTAGCGACCTCACCGCAGTTTTTCTGTGCTGTGGGCGGCTGGGCGCTGGCCGTTGCAAAGTGGCGACCTTTCGTGTTTGAACTGCGCGATCTGTGGCCGGCCTCAATCATGGCGGTAGGTGCGATGAAGAAATCGCTGTTGATCCGCTTTCTGGAGCAGGTGGAGTTGTTTCTGTATCGACGGGCTAAGCGGATTATTTCAGTCACGGAGAGTTTTCGTAAGGACTTAATCAACCGGGGTATCACGCCGGACAAGATTGTCGTGGTGCGCAACGGCGTCGATCTAAATCGTTACCAGCCTCAAGCGCGGGATGCCGAACTCGTAACCCGCTACACTCTGCAAGGCAAGTTTGTCGCCGGTTATATCGGCACACACGGTATGGCTCACGCCTTACCAAAAGTGTTAGAGGCCGCAGAATTGCTGCGCGAACGAACGGATATAGTATTTTTCTTCGCAGGCTCGGGTGCCGAGCGCGGCACGGTCGAAAGACTGGTGCAGGAAAAGGGGTTGCACAACGTGCGCCTGATCCCGCGTCAACCCAAGGAGCACATGCCTGCTCTCTGGAGCGTGTGCGATGTGTCGCTGGTGCCACTACGAGATAATCCCGTTTTTTCCACCGTGATTCCATCAAAAATCTTTGAATCTATGGGCATGGGTGTGCCGATATTGATGAGTCTACCAGAGGGCGAGGCGACACGGATCATTCAAGCTGATGAAGTCGGGATTTGTGTACCGCCGGAGAACCCACAGGCGATGGCCGATGCCATCATCGAATTGGCTGATTCTGCGGAAACGATGGCGAGATACCGCACCAATGCGCTGACGGCAGCCCAGAACTATTCACGCGAGCGCCTAGCAAAAGAGATGCTGACCCTGCTGAGGCAGGCAGCGGATTGAGCTATTTGTCGGGGAAATTACTTTGCAATGGGCAGCGAAATGCCTAAAAATAGCATCAGCAACTTTGTTTAAGTGTTTAGGAACCGGTAAATCGATGACGACTCTCTACATTAGCTTAGGCGCACTATTCGCAATCATAGGCGTGGTGGTCTACCTGCTCATGATCGCCAGCAGTCGCAGCAGCCGTGCCGGGGCGCGAGCCGACGAGATGCTGCGCAACAGGCAGTAAAACCCGAG
>PXBU01000270.1 GCA_003566795.1 Puniceicoccaceae bacterium
GAAGTTTGGAGGCGTTAGCTAGCGTTCGGGCGTTCGGCAAGCGAACACGCCACGGGTGGCAGCGGTTCTTTGGGTAGCGGTTGCGGTGGTCGGTGGTCGGTAGACGGTGGTCGGTGGGTATTTCGTAGGGGTGGTGCTTGCGCCACCCGCGAGCGTTCGGGGAGGTCACGCTGGCTTTGTGGCCTCTCGGTCGTTCGCGGGCTTCCCACCATTCGACAAAGCTCATGGTCAAAGACAGGAAAGCCCCTACGGTTGAAGCGCTTGCAGTAACTGCTCCAGGTTGTGATAGGTTTTTTCGGCGCCGGCGGCCTGTAGTTCCTCGATGCTATGCGCGCCGGTGCTGACGCCGTAAAAGGTTAAACCGGCGTTTAAGGCGGTTGCGGCATCGGTGGGGGAGTCGCCGATCAGGATGGCGCCCGCTGCGGTGGCGTTGATTTGGCGCAGCACGTAGCGGGTCAGATCGGGGTCGGGTTTGGCCCATGGCGTATCGGTATTGCCGATACAGACGGGGATGCTGTCAGCAAACCCGCAGTGCTGGCTGACCTGCCGGGCGGTATCGCCGTGCTTGTTGGTGAAGATCGCCTGGGGAATCTTGTGCGTGGCGAAAAAATCGATCAGCTCCCGTGCTCCCGGCAGAATGACGAGCCCGTCAAACATGATGGCGGGGAAACGCTCACGAAAGGCCGTGCAGGCTGCATCCATACGCTCCGGCTCGACAAAGAGACTCATGGTCGCAGCCATGGGCCCGCCCATACTGCGGCGGATCTCCTCGGCAGACGGAGCCGGATAGCCCAGCGAGGCGACGACCTGACTGAAGCAGCGAATGATCGGAGCGGTCTGATCGATCATTGTGCCGTCCATGTCCCAGAGGACGGATTTTGGGAGTGGGGCTTGCATGCGAGGCGGCGGTGGTATCAGGCCAAGGAAAAGACAGCTTTTCCGAGCTGGTGCAGGTCGGCGTAAATGTCGGCAGAGCCGGTTTGTTCCGCCAGTTGTTCGGCGCTATGGCTGCCGGTGGCGACGAGGTAGCAGCGGAGGCAACCGGCCTCGGCGGCGGCATAGTCAAAGGGTGAGTCGCCCACCATCACGGCGTCCTCGGAGGCGCAATTCATGCGTTCGAGTGCCTCCATGGTAAAGCGCGGATCCGGCTTGCGAAAGCCGTGGCCATGGCCGGTGCCGATTATTTCGTCGAGATGCTGGGCCAGACCGAGATATTCCAGGATGGATTTGGCGTGGGTTTCGTATTTGTTGGTAAAGACTCCAAGCCGATAGTTTTTGGCCTTGAGTTGACGCAGCAGCCATTCGCTGCCTGCGAGTGCCTCGACATCCTCATACATGATTTGGGCAAAGTGCTCGCGGAAAAGTGGGATCGCCGCTTCCACATTTTCGTTGCCACACAGCTTACCGAGCGTGATGGGTACGGAGCCGCCTACCGTAGCGCGCACGGTGGCGTAGTCGCTGGTCGGCAGCCCGAGCTGCCGCTGTGCATAAGCGACCGCGCGATGGATGGCGGAAAAGTGATCAATCAAGGTGCCGTCGAGATCGAAGAGAATCGTTTGCATAATAAAATGTGCTTTATCTGAAGAGGGTGGTGGTGCAGGCTGTTGGTGGATTGCATGGGTACATTAGCCTGCAATGGCAAGCGAAGGAGCGTCAGTGGCGGATAAAAACAATGACCAGAACAAATAACAAGCCAGCTTGCACGGCACAGAGTGGCAGCTCCGGGAGCGGGCCGCCGGACTTGGTCTTGCGCTTGAGTGGCCGCTGGTCACTGGCGGAGCAACGCCCGGCACTGTCGGAGGTCGTGGCTGAGGTGGATGCCTCGGGGCATAAGACACTGCGCTTTGATGTGGATGCCTTACAGAGTTGGGATACGGGGCTGCTGATTTTTGTGCGGAGTTGCCAGGATTGGGCGGAGGCGCAGGGGCTGATTTGCGAGCTGGCGGATCTGCCCGAAGGCGTGCAGAATATGGTCTCACTCTCCCGCGAGGTGCCTAAAAATAGAAACATGCCGGAAAAGCAGGTGCGGGACTGGCTGTCGGGCGTGGGCGAGCATTCGATCGGGATGTTTGACGGCTTGATGCGCTACTTCACTTTTACCGGTGAATTGGTGTTGGACCTCTTCGCTTTTTTGACCGGGCGGGCGCAAATGCGGCGCAAGGACTGCCTGTTTATTTTGCAGAATACCGGGGCGATGGCGGTGCCGATTGTCGCGCTGCTGAGTTTTTTGACCGGCCTGATCATTGCCTTCATCGGAGTGATCCAGCTGCAGAAATTTGCGGCGGATATCTACGTCGCGGACTTGGTGGGTCTGGCGATGACCCGCGAACTGGCGGCGGTGATGGCGGGCGTGATCATGGCGGGACGGACCGGCGCGGCTTTTGCGGCGCAAATCGGTAGTATGCAGGTGAATGAGGAAGTCGATGCGCTGACAACCTTTGGCATCTCGCCGATGCAATTTCTGGTGCTGCCCCGCGTGATTGCGATGGTATTGATGATGCCGCTGCTGTGCGTCTGTGCCAATTTGGTGGGTATTTTGGGTGGCATGGTGGTGGCGGTGGGCATTGCCGATGTCACGCTGGTCCAATATATCAATCAAATCGACTCCGCAGTTTCGACCACGGATTTTGCTGTTGGGGTGTTCAAGAGTGCGGTGTTTGGGGTGATTATTGCTATGGCTGGCTGCTACCGGGGGTTGTATTGCGGCAAGGATGCTGCATCGGTGGGTCTGGCGGCGACCTCCGCAGTGGTGACTGCAATCACTTGGATTGTGATCGCCGATGCGGTCTTTGCGGTATTGTTTCATATCCTCGGAATTTAATCATGGAGCCTTCGACTGAGAAAATTAGCGTGAAAGACCTGAGCATGGCCTATGGGGACTTCGTGGTGATGCGTTCGCTCAACTTCAGCGTCAAACGAGGCGAGGTAAAGGTGATCATGGGCGGCAGTGGTTGCGGCAAGAGCACTTTGCTCAAGCACATGATTGGGCTGGAACGCAGCTCGAGCGGTGAGATTTTCTATGATGGTGAGTTGTTTCGGCCTGATGCGACTGCCGGGGATGCTTTCTGCCGACGATTCGGTGTTTTGTTTCAAGGCGGGGCGCTCTGGACCTCGATGACCGTGGCGGAGAACATTGCGCTGCCGCTGGAGAGCTACACGCGTTTACGGGCGAGCGAGATACGCGAGGTGGTGGAGTTCAAGCTGTCGCTGGTGGGACTGGCTGGTTTCGGGCATCGCTATCCCTCCGAGCTCAGCGGTGGGATGCGCAAGCGGGCTGGTCTGGCCCGGGCGATTGCGTTGGACCCGCAGATTTTGTTCTTCGACGAGCCCTCAGCTGGTCTGGATCCCTTGAGTTCCCGTCGTCTGGATGATTTGATTCTCGAACTGCGCGCTGCGCTGGGGGCGACGGTGGTGGTGGTGACGCACGAGCTCGCGAGCATTTTTGCTATTGCCGACAGTGCACTTTTCCTCGACGCCGAGACCAAGTCGGCACTCTGTGATGGGAACCCGAACGATCTGATTGATGACCCAACGGTGGATTCGAAGGTAAGGAACTTCCTCAAGCGGGGCGAACTCGATCAGGCCACGGCACCCGCAATCAAATGATTGAATAAGCAGCCAACATAAGCTAAAACCCAACCTTTATTTGGAATGAACCGGCCCAGCCCAAAACTAATCGGAGCCTTTGTGACCGCAGCGCTCGTCCTCGCGGTCGCCATGGTCATGTTTTTCGGCTCGTCCACTTTATGGACGCAGAGTTCCCGCTTTATTCTCTTTTTTGATCAGTCAGTGAATGGCTTGAATGTCGGCTCGCCCGTCAAGTTCAGAGGTGTTCCGGTCGGCACGGTGGAGCGCATCATGATTCGGGTGGAAGGCCAGGAGCCCGACTCGACGGCGATTCCGGTGATCGTGAGGGTCGACCGCACGCGGCTGATGGATGACCTGGGAGTGACGAGCGAGGCCTTCGACCCGAATTTCATTGCGGACTCGATCGACCGGGGGCTGGTGGCCAGGCTGAGTCTGGAGAGTTTTATCACCGGGCAGTTGTTTGTTGAATTCAGCTTCAATCCGGAGCGGAGTCACGGCATCCCGCGCCACCTGGCGGAAGCGGGTGAGATGCGAGAAATCCCGACGTTGAGTTCTTCGCTCGATGACATTACCGACGATGCGGCCGATATCATTTCCAGACTCAGCGAGTTGGACTTTGAGCGCCTGGGTGAAAATGTGAATCAGGTCTTGGAGAACACCGCCACGGTGTTGGCCGGGATCGATTCCGAGGGGATCAGCCGCTCGATTGTCAAGACCGCCGATGCAGTCTCCGATTTTATCGAGTCCGGCGAGCTCTCCCTGACGCTGCAAAGCACCCGGGAGACCTTGCAAAGTGCCGAGGAGACTCTGGCAGAGATCACCAAGACCGCCCGTTCTTTCAACCTCGAGGACGGGCCGCTGACCGCCAAACTGGACCTATGGTCGGCCAGCCTGACAAAGACCATGGAGGAATTGCAGCTGCTCAGCACCACCACCAGCCAAATGATGGCGCCCGATGGTAGCCTGCGCTACGAGCTGGAAACGATGCTGCGGGAAATGAGCCGTGCCTCCCGCTCCATCCGGGC
>PXBU01000212.1 GCA_003566795.1 Puniceicoccaceae bacterium
ACTTGGTTTTAGCTTTTTTTATTAGACATAGGGTCGTCAGCCTGACGGCTGGCGACCATTTTTAAACCCACAAATTTTACACTCACCAAACCAATTGCCGCGCAGCGGCTTCGTTCAACCAGGCGCGGTAGGCAACGGGGGCCATCACGGCGCGGATTGACGTTTTCGGAAAATTTGAGAGCCTCACCCATTGTCACATCAACTGTCGGCCCTCGCGCCTACGCTTCACGTTCTGCAAAAAATGGCTGCGCCCAATAAGGAAACTAAGAAAGCTTTTTCAATTGGTATATTTTTAGACGCAATCCTTCTCTTGCTTGGTTCGATTCTAATAGATGGAGGCGTCGTATTCGTGACTATGCTGAACGCGGTTCTCGCTTCGCGAGCAATTTCTGCCTACATCATGTTTCGTAGATCTAAGGCTCCAACTAAAATAGATTTAATATGGATTCGGAGCGGATCCGTGTTCATGGTTCCGGTTTCGATAGCAGCTACAACCTACTTCCTGAAATGAAGGCAGAACCAGCCAGCACAGGTCAACCCATGTAACCCGCCCGAAAATCCGAGAAGCACTTGAACCACTAACCCGTCAGGCTGGGTGCCTGGCCTCATCGATATGCAAGAAAATGAAATACACCTCTGAGCTAAAGCCCAAGGCGATCAAGGATCTGAAATCAATTCCGCCAAATGAGCGGGAACGGATCGTGACCCGTATTGAGCGGATGGAGGAAAATTTGCAGGGAGACGTAAAGAAATTGACCAACCACACTCCGGAATACCGGATGCGCTCTGGGAATTACCGAGTGTTATTCGAGATTGAAGGCGAAAGAATTGTGGTCTACCGTGTCTTACATCGAAAGGAAGCATACTCATGAGCATTCATCCACAAGTCATTGAAAAAGAAGGGAAAAAGGAATTTGTGATCCTGCCCTACGAGGAGTTTTTGGCCATCAAGGAGAACTTGGAGGATTACGAGGATCTGAAAGAGCTCAGAGAAGCAAAAGCCACGGAGGGCGATGCACCGACGACCCGACTCAGCGATATCCGAGCTGAACTACTCGCCGACTGAGCATATCCAGTCGCTGGTGGTCAACGCAGTTCGCTCGTGCCTCGCTCACTCCGTGCCACAGCTCACCGTTGAAAATAGAAATTGACAAGCGAACGTTTTTACGCACGCTTTGAGTTATGACTACGATTACTGCGACCAGCGCTCGGAACAAGCTCTACAAGCTTATCGACGAAGCGAACGATTCACACATCCCTATTCAGATCACTGGCAAGCGGGGCAATGCAGTGCTTGTTTCGGAAGACGACTGGAAGGCCATTTCCGAAACGATCCATTTGAGTGCAATCCCCGGCATGGTGGATTCGATAAAAAAAGGAATGGAAGAAAAAATTGAGGACTGTAGCGAGACGCTTGAGTGGTGAATTATAAGATCATATATGCCAAGCAGGCACAGAAAGATGCGAAGAAAATAGCTCGAAGTAATTTAAAGGAGCAGGCACTTGAACTGATCAATCTGCTGAAGGAAGACCCATTCAGGAGACCACCAGAATATGAAGCATTGGTCGGCGACTTATCAGGCGCTTACTCCAGACGGATCAATATCCAGCACAGGTTGGTCTATCAGGTTTACGAAGAAGAGAAGGTCGTGAAGATTTTACGGATGTGGACACACTATGGTGATTGAAATGCCATCAAGGCGCTGGTAACCCTCAACCCAAAGCGGAGGTGCGCTCCAGGTAGCGGGTGCCAGGCCTCGACGATCGAGGAAAGAAGTGAAAAATCCCAGCGTATCAGCATTGATCTTGCCAGCAGTTTACCTCGTGGCACTTCTGGCGGACCGTTGCCATTGACAGTGCCTTGCTGATATTCATTTTGGCGGTTCCCAACCATCATCCTACCCTCACGCTACCACGCTATGAAGAAACTACTCGCTGCCAACCGAAGTGAAATTGCTGTGCGGATCTTTCGATCTGCGACCGAGATGGGATGCCGCACTGTGGCCATCTACGCCAAAGAAGACCGCTTCGGTGTGCATCGCTTCAAGGCGGACGAATCCTATTTGGTGGGTGAGGGTAAGGGGCCGGTGGCGGCTTACCTCGACATCGATAGTATCATCGATCTTGCCAAGGCGAAGCAGGTCGATCTGATCCACCCCGGCTACGGCTTTCTTTCGGAGAATGCCCGTTTCGCCCAGGCCTGCGAGGAGAACGGACTCACCTTCGTCGGCCCGAGCGCCGACTTGCTGGCACGCATGGGGGATAAGATCGAAGCACGCAAAATAGCGGACCAGGCTAAAGTGCCTACCCTGCCGGGGACGGAGGACCCGATCGCCGATCCGGATAAGGCACTCAAGACCGCCAAGAAGATCGGCTTTCCGCTCATCATCAAGGCTGCCTTCGGTGGCGGCGGGCGCGGCATGCGCGTGGTCAAAGAACCCAAAGAGCTGAAGTCCTCCCTGGAAGAAGCACAGGGCGAGGCGGAGCGCGCCTTCGGTAACTCGGCGGTTTTTCTGGAGCGCTATATCGAGCGGGCCAAGCACATCGAAGTGCAGATCCTCGGCGATCAGCAGGGCAACGTGATCCACCTGCACGAGCGCGATTGCTCGGTGCAGCGCCGTCACCAAAAAGTGGTCGAGATTGCGCCCTCAATTGGTTTGCCCGATGAGGTCCGCGCCGAGCTTTGTGAGGCTGCGGTCAAAATCGCCAAGTCGATTGGCTACTACAGTGCCGGCACCGTCGAGTTTCTCTACGATCTCGATACGGATGAATGGTTCTTCATCGAGATGAATCCTCGTATCCAGGTGGAACATACCGTGACCGAGGTCATTACCGGCATCGATATCGTGCGCAGCCAGGTGTTGATTGCGCAGGGGCACAGTCTGCATGGCGATGAGATCGGCATTCCCCAACAGGCCGACATCCCGCGCAATGGCTTTGCGATTCAGGCACGCATCACCACCGAGGACCCGGAAAAGAACTTCACGCCGGACTACGGTAAGATCGTCAACTATCGCTCGGCGGCCGGTTTCGGCATCCGCCTGGACGGTGCGATGGGTGACACCGGCTCGGTGATCACGCCTTACTATGACTCGCTGCTGGTCAAGCTCACTGCCTCGGCCCGCACCTTTGAGCTGGCGATCCAGCGGATGGACCGCGCGCTGCGTGAGATGCGTATCCGCGGGGTAAAGACCAATATTCCTTTTATCGAGAATGTGATCAATCACCCGATTTTCGTCTCGGGTCAGGCCACCACCACGCTGATCGATACCTCGAAGGAACTTTTCGATTTCAAGCGCCGCCGCGACCGGGCGACCAAGCTGCTCAAACTCCTGGGCGAGACGATCGTTAATGGCAACGAACAGGTGAAAGGCCGTCCGGTGCCGACAATGGACCTGCCGGTGATCGTTCCCCAGCACGACCACACCAAGCCCTTGCCTAAGGGGACCAAAGACTACCTGACGGAACACGGGCCGGAGAAATTTGCCGAGTGGACGCGCCAGCAAAAGAAGTTGCTGGTGACCGATACCACCATGCGCGATGCCCACCAATCGCTCCTCGCGGCCCGGATGCGCAGCTACGACCAACTCAAGGTAGCCGATGCCGTGGCCCAGCGGGCGGGTGACCTCTTCTCCGTCGAGTGCTGGGGTGGTGCCACCTTTGACACCTCGATGCGCTTTCTGCGGGAGAATCCCTTCAAACGCCTGCGCCGCCTGCGCGAGCGTATCCCCAACGTCTGTTTTCAGATGCTGCTGCGGGGGGCCAATGGCGTGGGTTACTCGAACTATCCGGACAACGTCATCCGGGGCTTTATCCAGCACTCGGCGGAATCCGGCATGGATATCTTCCGCGTTTTTGATTCGCTCAATTACCTGCCGAATTTGAAGGTCGCCATGGAGTCGATCCGCAAGGACACCAACTCCGTCTGCGAGGGTACCATTTGCTACACCGGTGACATCCTCGACCCGAAGCGCGACAAGTATTCACTGCAATACTACGTCGATATGGCGAAGGAACTCGAGCGGATGGGGGCGCATATCCTGGCGCTCAAAGACATGTCCGGGCTCTGCACCCCCCACGCCGCCTACAAGTTAATCAAGGCACTGCGCAGTGAGATCGGTATTCCCGTCCACTTTCATACCCACGACTCCTCCGGCATCGCAGGTGCTTCCATCATCAAGGCGGCCGAGGCTGGGGTGGATGCCGTCGATCTGGCGGTCTCCTCGCTCTCGGGGCTCACCTCCCAGCCGAACCTCAACTCCATCGTCCATGCGCTGCGCGGCGACAAGCGCGATACCGGGCTGGATCTCGAGTTTCTCAACGAGCTCTCCATTTACTACGAAGCCGTCCGCCAATACTACGGCCCCTTCGATACCAGTCCGAAGTTCGGTTCCGCCGAGGTGTACACCCACGAAATGCCTGGCGGCCAATACACCAACCTGCGCGAGCAGGCCCGCGCCCTCGGGCTTGGCACTCGCTGGCCCGAGGTGGTGCGCTACTACCACGAGGTCAATCATGTGCTGGGTGACATCGTCAAAGTGACGCCCTCCTCGAAGGTGGTCGGCGACCTCGCCATGTTCCTGCTGACCAAGGGCATCGAGCCGAGGGATCT
>PXBU01000171.1 GCA_003566795.1 Puniceicoccaceae bacterium
CCCGCAGAAGTCCGCCACCTGCCAGATCATCTTACGCAGCACCTCCTTCTCCCGGTCCTCAAACAAACGCTCACCATTCACAGTCCGAGTCATCACATGGTAGCAAGCCTCTCTCCCCCCTATTACTTTTAAGCGACGCGTCCTCATATTTTCTTTGTTTACTAGATCACACGTTGACTCAAACCACAGAACATGTCAACAAGATTTTTGCCTGTCCCTTATTAATAATGTTTTTTGAAAAAGATTACTCGTTCTCTTTCAAAAGTTGATCCAGTGCGTTGGACACTGGGAGCTCGCCCTTTGCGACTGCGAGCTCGAGCTGTTTGAGCTGGGATTGGTGCTGGGTGATGAAGCGTTCGAAGACGGTCTGCTGGAGCAAGGATCGAAACCAGTCGATGTTTTGTTCACGGCGGCGCGCGGCAAAGACACCACTGGTTGTCAGCTCATCACGGAAGCGTGTGATCATCTGCCAGATTTCCTCAATTCCTTCTTTCCGCAGAGCAGAGCAGGTCAAGGCTTGGGGCTTCCACCCCGGTGTAAAGGGACGCAGCACTTGCAAGACGCGGGTAAATTCGACCCGCGCCTGCCGGGCTCTGACCTGGTTGTCTCCGTCCGCCTTGTTGACGACGATCGCATCCGCTAACTCGATAACTCCTTTTTTAATCCCCTGTAACTCGTCACCGCCACCGGCAATCTGCAACAGTAGGAAGAAATCTGTCATCGTGCGAACCGCTGTTTCGCTCTGCCCGACTCCGACTGTCTCGACCAGAATAACGTCGTAGCCTGCCGCCTCGCAGAGCAGGAGTGCCTCACGGGTGCGGGCTGCGACGCCTCCGGCGGAATTGCCTGAGGGTGAAGGACGGATAAATGCATTTTGCTGGCGGCAGAGTTCTTCCATCCGGGTCTTATCGCCGAGGATGCTCCCGCCCGTCACTGAGCTGCTGGGATCGACGGCGAGCACCGCGACTTTCTTCCCCTGCTGACAAAGGTAGAGTCCCAGTGCCTCGATGAAGGTACTTTTGCCCGCACCTGGGGTACCTGTCAGACCCACCCGCAGGGCACCGCCGCTATGGGGAAGGATCTGCTGCATCAGCTCCCGCGCCATCGGTCGGTGCTTGGCTGCACGACTCTCGACCAGGGTGATCGCCTGAGCCAACTGTGTCCGTTGGCCGGAAAGCACGCCCTCGACCAGCGAAGCTATTTCAATGGGGGCTCTCATGCAGACTTTTTCTTAGGCTGAACCACGGGCAGCACACAAAGCAGAAACGAGGTCCACGAACAGGCAAAAATTCTGCACGTTCATGGAACTCGCGAGGAAACGATTACTTTATCGTCATATCGACATTGCGCATGTCCTTCTTTTCCATGAACGCTTGGTGCATGGCGAAGACCGTTTGTAAGGTCTGCGGCGTATGACCGTCCTTCACTCCATCAAAGTAGGTGTGCAGTTGGGCGCGGTATTCCGGATGAGCGCATTTTTCTACAATTTCGCGGGCACGCTGGATCGGATCTTTGCCCCGCAGATCAGCGATGCCCTGCTCGGTGATGATAACTTGCACACTGTGCTCACTGTGGTCGAGGTGCGCCACCATCGGAACAATGGTGCTGATCGCCCCACCCTTGGCAATCGATGGGCAGGTGAACAAGGATATGTAAGCGTTACGCGTGAAGTCGCCGGAACCACCAATCCCGTTCATCAAATTACATCCCATGACGTGAGTGGAGTTAATGTTGCCCCAGATATCAGCCTCAATCGCGGTATTGATAGAAATAATACCGAGACGCCGCACCACCTCCGGGTGGTTGGAAATTTCCTGCGGGCGTAAAACAATGCGCTCTTTGAAGAAGGGGAGATCATTGTAGACTTCCTGCAAAACCGCAGGGGAGAGCGTCAGCGATGTCGCACTGGCGAACTTGATATCACCACTTCTCATCAGGCCAACGACGCTGTCCTGGATCACCTCGGAATACATCTCGAAAGGCGGTATCGCCGGGTTAGCACCCAGCGCACCGAGCACAGCGTTGGCAATATTGCCGACTCCTGACTGGATGGGCAGGAAGTCCTCCGGGATGCGCCCGGCCTTCAGCTCGGCAGCCAGAAAGGCAGCGACATTTTCGCCGATCTTCTGGGTCACGGCATCGGTCTGCTTAAAAGCACCCACCTCATCCGGCAGGCTGGTTTTTACGATACCGGCAATTTTGGACGGGTCGACCTTGAGCACCGGAGAGCCGATTTTGTCTGCTGTCTTATAGAGGGGTATTTCGCGTCGATGCGGCGGGTCCAGCGGCTCATAGATATCGTGCAGTCCCTTCAGTTCTGTTGGATGCTGGTCATTCAGCTCAATAAATATCTGGTCGGCAACATGACAAAAGGTGTTAGTGGCACCGACACTGGTCGTCAGCACGATCTCACCATCGTCGGTAACGGCTGCCGCCTCGATGACCGCAAAGCGTACTTTGCCAAGAAAGCCATAACGGGCCGCCTGCGGCAGCATCGACAGGTGCATATCAAAGAAGTGGGTCTCTCCCTTGTTGATCTGCGCCCGCAGGGTCTTATCACTTTGGTAGGGCGTGCGAAAAAGCACGGCATTTGCGCGGGCCAGCTCGCCATCGAGACTATCACCAGTGGAGGCTCCGGTGACCACGCCGATTTTAAAGGGGCGCCCCGCATCATGCTCGGCACGGGCCTTCCGGGCAATCGCTTTGGGGATTTCCTTGGCGGCACCCGCCGGGGTGAAGCCGCTGAAGCCGATAATGTCGCCATCGTTTATCATCGCTGCCGCCTCGGCTGCAGTCATTACGGGAATTTTTTCGCTAACCATGTGGTTCTTCTCTATTTTATTTTTAAATTTCGGATACTAGGCAAAAACGGTCAAGAAGAAGCCGGCGACGAGTGCCGTTCCGATCACACCTGCCACATTGGGGCCCATTGCATGCATGAGTAGGAAGTTGCCGGGATCGGCCTTCTGCCCTTCCACCTGGCTGACACGGGCAGCCATCGGCACGGCGCTCACGCCAGCCGAGCCAATCAGCGGATTCACTTTATTTTTGGAAACCAGATTGAGCAGCTTGGCCATCCAGACACCTGAGGCAGTGGCCAGCGCAAAGGCGAGCACACCCAGCGTCAGGATACCCAGCGTCTGCGGCGTCAGGAAATACTGCCCATTCATGGTGATACCCACACTCACGCCCAAGAAAACTGTAACAATGTTGATGATCTCATTTTGCGCCGACTTGCTCAAGCGGTCAACGACACCACATTCTTTGAAAAAGTTGCCCAGAAAAAGCATGAACATGAGTGGCGAGGCAGCTGGCACCAGAATGATGCAGACCATCATGATGACCACGGCAAAGATCAGCTTCTCGAGTTTGCTGACCTGCCGGAGGCTTTGCATCCGTATTTTGCGCTCCTCGACATTGGTCAGAGCCCGCATAATCGGCGGCTGGAGGACCGGCACCAGAGCCATGTAGCTGTAGGCGGAAACGGCGATGGCGCCCATCAAGTGCGGTGCCAGGTTATTGGCCAGGAATATCGAAGTCGGCCCGTCAGCACCGCCGATAATACTGATGGCGCTCGCCTCAGCCAGACTGAACTCGATACCGACATATTTCATGTATGCGGCAGCGATAAAGACGCCGAAGACGCCGAATTGCGCTGCAGCTCCCAGCAGGAAGGTCTTGGGATTGGCAATCAGGGGGCCAAAATCCGTCAACGCACCGACCCCCAGGAAAATAATGGGAGGAAAGAGCTCAAGGTGGATTCCCTGATAGAAATAATAGAACAAACCGCCCGTGCCATCCTCCTTGTAAGCGTTCTGATGGCCGGCAAATTCCATCCCTTCGACAATACCGGCAGTAGGCAAATTGGCCAGCAGTGCGCCGAACGCGATGGGAACCAATAGCAGCGGCTCAAACTTTTTATGGACTGCCAAATAGAGCAGCACAGCCACCACAAGCCACATGACCAGCATCTGCCAACCAATATGACCAAAACCGGTATTATCGTATAGGTGGTGTAGTAATTCCAACATGTGCGGTGCTTCCGAATAGGTTACTCGATTTCCAGCAGGGCCTGACCTTCTTCAACACCGTCGCCGGGGCTGACCAGGATCGCCTTGACCGTGCCAGCTGCGGCAGCGGATACGATGGTATTCATCTTCATCGCTTCCAGCGTAGCGACTTTCTCGCCAGCTTCAACGGTGGCACCGACTGCGACATCGATGGAGACGACGACCGCGGACAGCGGGCTGACGACAGCACCATTGCTGGAGGGAGCCGCTATCGCCTTCGCGGCAGCCTTTTGAGGGGCAACTGCAGGCGCAGCCGCGCGGGCGCTGGCACGACGCGGCGCAGGTGCCACTGGCTGATCCTCATCCAGTAATTCCACCTGAACGTCGTATGCTTTGCCTTCAACTGTGATTCGTAGGTTTTTCATATTTTTCTGATTTCTCTGTAATTTAAGTTTAGCGCAACCGGTGCGAGGAAAATATCTGACGTCGCCCTTCCTGAGCCCAGCCGGGACCAGCGGAACGAATCGAAACCAAACGGTGCGGACGATCACCGAGCACCGTATGCACGGCGGCTGCAATCACGGCAATCAG
>PXBU01000141.1 GCA_003566795.1 Puniceicoccaceae bacterium
CCGGGGTCGCTCCGATGAAGCTGCGGCCCGCACCGCCCCCGTAGGAAAAGGTAAAGCAGGCCCCAAAGCGCTCGCGCAAGCGATTGAGTGCGTCCAGCGGCTGCCAGGGCTGATCGGCCTCCAGCTCGATGCCGCGGGCGAGCACGATTTTTTCAAAATCGCCGCGCTGGATCGCCTGCAATGCCTGCGCCACCGCGCCGGGATACACCTCCGGTGCCAGTTCACGCCGCGAGCGCAGAACCGGCGGCTCGGGTGCGGTCCCAGTCACCCCAGATCTGGCATAGTCAAAGGATCCGAATTTTTGATAGGCCCCCCAAATCCGCTCCACCGCCGCGTCCAGATCGGTATCCGCATCGATCTTCAGATTCGCCACCGCACCATACTTCCCCTTTGAGCGCGAGACCTGCCAGCGGGGTAAAAATACTGTCGCGGCAGGAAACTCGCTCTCCGCCGCCACCCGGTCCTCAAAGCTGAAGGCGGTGAAGAAGTGCGGCCCGGTAAATGCCTCGCTCAGGTCACCCACCACAATCGTATTGGCCAACACATTATCGGCAAACTCCCGCACCTGCTGGAAGCGCTCCGGCCCGTCAAAGCGGGCCTGCACCACCGCCTCGGCACCCGCAATCGCCTCGTCGTCGCTGGGACGCTCGATGTAGAAATGCAGCTCCTCCGGCTCGTAGATCGACTGCAAGACCGCCAGCGGCGCGATATGCTTTACCGCCAGTGAAATACTCGCGATCTGGTAATGGTCCTTAGCCACTGCCGCCTCCCGGCAACCCTCCAAGAAACGACGCAAAGTCGCCTCGTCACGACCGGGCAACATCTCTGAGGGAATTATCTGCATGGCTCGAAAGAACTAGCCTCACCCAAAACTGCAAGCCACGATGCCAACCGCGTCGCTCCGTCTGATCCGCTGATACCTGTCATACGCTAATCGGTGGAACTTAAAAAAAATCCTCATCAGCTCGTAGCGATGGCACGAGAGTGCCGTCTTTGCGTTACTTGATCTACCCTCCAAACCTTATTCTCACCAACTCGGCAGGCTCACGCTTTAAGAATTACATGAATTATCAGCAAAACTCGAAAGCGGTTCCCGCTTCCGCTACCACGCAAGTGCGCAGCGGAACGGGGAACCCGTTTCGATCAATCTCCTCAGAATCAGCCCAACAAGTCACGCCCGCATCATTTTCCCTTTGCCCCATCCCCCCAACTCACCTCTAAATACCCCTCCACCTTTCCACTTTCTTCCTTCCGCTTTCCACTTTCCTCCTTTCACTTTCCCCAAAAAATGCTCTCCCCCCTCCCACCGATCGATTTTCGCGCCGAGCTCAACGACGAGCAATACGCTGCCGTCACTGCCGAGCCGGGCCCCGCGCTGGTGCTGGCCGGGGCCGGCTCGGGCAAGACCCGCACCCTCACCTACCGTGTGGCCTACTTGCTGCACCAAGGGGTACATCCGGGCGAGATTCTCCTGCTCACCTTCACCAACAAGGCCGCCCGCGAGATGCTGGAGCGCGTCGAGGATCTCACCGGTATCCCGCGCCGCCACCTGTGGGGTGGCACCTTCCACAGCATCGCCCAGCGCATCCTGCGCGTACACGGCGAGCTGGTCGGCCTCAAGCGGCACTACACGATTCTCGATCAAGGCGAGGCGGAGACCATCCTCAAAAACACCATTCAGGACACCGATGCCAAATTCATCAAAACCAAGAACAACCCTAAGCCCAAGGTCCTGGCCAACCTGATCAGCTACGCCCGCAACACCTGCGGCTCGGTCCACGACGAGACCGCTGATCGCTACCCCTTCTTCGATGGCATGGCCGAGAAAGTGGCCGACTTTCATAACAAGTATCAGAAGAGTAAACTCGCGCAACAGGTGGTCGACTACGACGACCTGCTGGAATACCTGCTCAAGCTCCTGCGCGAGCATCCGGAGGTCGCGCAACAATACCAGGACCGCTTCAAGCACATTCTCGTCGACGAGTTTCAGGACACCAACCGCCTGCAATCCGAGATCGTCGATACCCTAGCCGCCCACCACCAGGTCATGGCCGTGGGTGACGATGCGCAGTGCATCTACACCTGGCGCGGGGCCAACTTCGACAACATCATGCGCTTCAACGAGCGCCACACCGGTGCCGCCCTGCACAAGATTGAGACCAACTACCGCAGCTCCCCCGAGATCCTCAACTTCGCCAACGAGGTGCTGCGCGCCCAACCCAGCGGACTCGGCTTCAACAAGGAGCTCCGCGCGGTCAACCCCTCCCGCGAAAAGCCCTACTTCGTGCCCATCATGGACGCCCGCAGCCAGGCACAGTTCATCATCCAGCGCATCGAAGCCCTGGCCGAAGAGGGCCGCGACCTCTCGGATATCGCCATCCTCTACCGCGCCCATTACCAGGCCATGGACCTGCAGATGGAGCTCACCCGCCGTAATATCGACTACCAGATCACCAGCGGCGTGCGCTTTTTCGAACAGGCCCACATCAAGGATTTTACCGCCCAACTGCGCTTCGCCTCCAACCCCGCCGACGTTTCGGCCTTCGCCCGCTTCGCCTGCCTGCTGCCCAAGGTCGGCCCCAAGACCGCCGAACGCCTGCACAAATTCACCCGCGAGCGCGCCGAGAAACTGCAGCAGAACTTCAGCCAAGTCCTCTGCTCCGAGGAAGTGCTGAAAAAAGTCCCCACCGACGCCCAGGAAGAGTGGCCCTCCCTCGCCGCAACCATTCGCGAACTGGTCGACGGCATCAACGAGCAATCCCCCGAAGAACTGGTGCAGCTCGCCCTCGACGGCTGGTATAGCAGCTACATCCGCGAGATTTACCCCAACTGGACCGACCGCGCCGACGACTTGCAGAGCCTCGTCGCCTTCGCCGCCCGCTACGACACCATGGAGGAGCTGCTGGCGCAACTCGTCCTGCTCGCCTCCGAGAGTAACGAGCGCAGCCCCGAAGATCTCAAAAACTGCCTCCGTCTCACCACCATCCATCAGGCCAAAGGACTCGAATTTCCCGTCGTCTTCGTCATCGGCCTCGCCGATGGCACCTTCCCGCTCAAGCGCACCATCGACGAAGGCGATCTGGAGGAAGAGCGTCGCCTCTTCTACGTCGCCGTCACCCGCGCCATGGAAGAGCTCTACCTCACCTACCCTATGCTCAATCAACAAGGCAGCAACGTCATGCGCCTCAATCCCAGTCGCTTCATCCGCGAAATCGACTCCGCCTTCTACGAAACACTCCGCATCGCCCCCTCCCGCAGCTGGTAGACTTCCCGGCACCTCTTCAATTTGTTTCAGCCTGATAAATTATTATGGACACCACAGTATGTAAAAACATCTCCGACATCGCCGATCAAGTCGCTCAGTTCCAGCGGGCGGTCAGCGAGCGCAAGCCCGCCGAGCATAAGGGAATCTGCGGCTTCGATGGCTTTATCGACACCTTTATCACGATGAAGCAGCCCGCCACGATGGCCGGGTTTGGACCCAAAGTGGCCGCTGCGGCCGGCATTGCTGCCTCCTACGAGTCGGAGCATAAGGGCGACAAATTTGGCGGCAACGGCCCATTGATCGCCTCCGCCTTGAGCGATATTTACTCCAACCGAATCGACCTGACTTATATCGGTGCCATGGGTGCCGGAGAGGTGCTGCCGATCTATCGTGAAGCACTCGAAGGCAAAATTCGCCAGCTCTACACCCTGGCTGAGCCAGCCCACAGCGACTGCCTGGAGTTTGAAGACGGTAAAGTGATGCTGTGCGACATGCGCAGCTGTGCCGAAATCACCTGGGAGCGGGTGCTGGAAGCGATGGGGAGCGACGCCCTCGCCGCGACCCTCAAAGGCTGCCGCTTTGTCGGTGCGGTCAATTGGGGCAAACTCCCGCACGTGGGCGAGATTTGGACTAATCTCGCGCAGCAACTGGCTGAGCAGGGCATTCCGAAAAAAGAGGTCACCTTCTTCATGGACCTGGCCGAATTCGAGCAACGCCCGATGCAGGATCGCGAACAATTACTGCGGCTACTGCCCGCCATCACCGAGCAATGCCACACCCTGTTGAGCTTTAACCTCAAAGAGGCCTGGCAAATGGCCGACAGCTTTGGCGGTGATTTCCACGGTAAAAAGGAGCCCCAGTCGGTCGCCGATCTGGCCACGTTCTTGCGGAAAAATATCGATGTGGACCGCATCATCATTCACCCGAATGATGGAGCCGCCTGTGCTTCGGCCACAGGCTGCACCTACCTGCCAGGGCCGTATTGCCAAAAGCCGCTCATTTCCACCGGTGCCGGTGACAACTTCGGCGCCGGCTGCCTGGCCGCTTGCCTGGAAGGTCTCGACGACCTCGGCATCCTGCTGGCCGGGGTCTGCGCCAGCGGGCACTACGTTCGCTCGGGGAATTCACCCTCTTTTCAGGACATGTGCCAACTGCTCGACCAGTGGCTCGCTGGCGCCGTCCCGGAGCGCCTGTGAGACGATCAGTAGATGGGGTGGTAGACGGGACTGCTGCGCCATCTTCAGGTTTTCCGGGCGGCACATCTGTGCCTGAAAACCTTGCGTCAAACCCGCTTGTTCGCGGGTTCTCGTCCCGTATTTTGATTGC
>PXBU01000371.1 GCA_003566795.1 Puniceicoccaceae bacterium
GCCTCCGGATCCTCAATCGACTGATACAGCGCATGAAAGGGCACGTCCGCAGGTTTCTCCTCCAAAGTTGCGCAGCCACCCACAACGCACAACCACCCAAGCAAAAAATATCGCCCACACTTCACCCCGCCAAACTGCGTCATTGCGACCCAAATGAAAACGAAAAATTTGACCACCCGTGTCACGCAGCATCCCAGCCGCCGCAAAAAAGCGAACGGTCTGGCCCGGCCACCGCAGCGTCGGAACGGCTATCGCCGATCCGCTACAAGCCGCGGTGGCGGTGAAACCGGCACCCCACTCCCCCGCAGGCACCTCACCTTCCTGCCGACCCCCGCTGTTACCAACTGGGGAGGCATGGAAACAACCACCTATCGCGCGTGCGGCTATCGCAAAATCGAGATCCGCACCCGTCTTCAGGATGCCATCCAGGCACACCTTCAATATGCCCGCTGCGACGCCCTCTACTTCGACTTCCGCGAAGGCCCCGTCGATCCGCAACTCTACCGCGACTGCTCCCAAAAATGCCTCGCCAAAACAGAATTCCTCGAAGGCACACGCGTGATGACTTAGAAATAGAGTTATCACAACAGAAACGAACAACGCACCGCTAGCAGAGAGGGATGATAGCCCATCACCCGAAGAACCTTCCGGCCTCGCAGCCTCTCCGGCATTCATTCCCGGTTACGCCATGGGACCCATAAAGGCTCTCCTGTTGGGGGCCATTCGACAATCAGAAACGATGACCGCCGTAGAAAGGCTGCCATAAGATTTATTGTCTCGGCTGGTAAAAACTCCCCTCCTGCTCCGATAGGAGGGGACAGACCTCGCCTCGTCCCGGAGTGGGGTCAGGGTTGGTTTCCGGCAGTTCTTCCTTGAATAATCAACTTAACTAGTATTTTTACTCATCATTATGAGTAATTTGAAAATACCCTTTCAGCGGGAGCAGGCTGCGGTGCTGTCAAAGCGTCTACAAGAGCCGCGTCGTTTACTGCAGGTGGTGACGGGGAGTCGTCAGGTAGGCAAAACCACGCTGGTGAATCAGGTCACGCAGGGCCAGTCTCTGCCGGTGCGCTTCGTGAGTGCGGACGAGCCCATCTTGCGCGATCAGATTTGGTTGCGTCAGCAATGGGAGGCCGCCCGGGTGGAGGCTGCCAGGTCAGGTGGCATTCTCGTGGTGGATGAGATCCAGAAGGTCGAGCAATGGTCGGAAACGGTCAAGCAACTCTGGGACGAGGATAGCCGGAAGGACTGTCCTCTGAAGGTCGTGCTCCTCGGATCGGCACCGCTGCTGTTGCAACGCGGGCTGACAGAGAGTCTGGCGGGGCGTTTTGAAACGATCCACTTGCCCCACTGGTCGCTGGCGGAAATGGAAGCCGCCTTTGGTTATGATCTGGAGGATTATTTGTATTTCGGCGGCTATCCCGGAGCGGCTCCCTTGCACGACGATCCGGTCCGCTGGCGAAGTTATCTCATGGACAGCTTGATCGAAACGAGTGTCTCCCGGGATATTCTGCTACTCACGCGCGTGGACAAACCCGCGCTGCTGCGACGGCTCTTCGAGCTGGGCTGCCGCTATTCGGGGCAGATACTCTCCTACACCAAAATGCTCGGCCAGCTACAAGACGCCGGCAACACGGTCACCCTGGCGCACTACCTCGAGCTCCTCGGTGCCGCCGGGCTTTTGACCGGGCTTCCGAAGTTTGCGGGTGAGACCGTCCGCCAACGCGCCTCCAGCCCAAAGCTTCAGGTGCTCAATACCGCTCTGATGTCGGCTATGGAAGGCCTTTCCCCGCAAGATGCGAGGAAAGACCGAAGCTTCTACGGACGACTAGTTGAGTCGGCCGTGGGAGCCCACATTGCCAATGCCACGCGGGCGGAAGGACTCGAGCTCTTTTACTGGCGTGATCGCAACCGGGAGGTGGATTTCGTCGTTCGCAGAAACCGAAAGCTGACCGTGATCGAAGTCAAAAGCGGACATCGGCGCGACTGCCTGCCCGGAATGTCCGCCTTTGTTGAGGCCTATCAGCCAGCGCGTTGCCTCTTGGTCGGCGGCGACGGGATCCCCCTCGAAGACTTCCTGCGGAAGCCTGCCACGCATTGGCTGGAGACCGAGCATGGGGGCCAATCAATAACTTAGACGTATAAGCTAGCATTTCTCAAAAGTAATTGCAGATCTAACTCCCTTCCTGCTCCGATAGGAGGGATGCCGAAAGGCGGGGTGGTTCTCTTACCCGCAATTACTTTTGAGAAACAGCCTAGCCACCACCGACGATGACACATACTGAATTCGATACTCTAAAGACCAAGCTCGCTGGCATGCCCCCCGAGGCGCTGGCCGCCTTTATCACCGAACTCGCCGTCACCAGCGAGCGTGTTCGTGAGGCCGTGGCCCTCTTTATCGAGCGCGAAAACCCTTCCAAGCTGACCTCCGCGCTTCGCAAACAGTTGCGGGTTCTCGAACGAAATGAGCACTTCTACCACTACCGTGAGGCCCAGACGCTGGTGCGGCGCTTGGACGACTGGCTTGACCGGATCGAACAAGACCTCCTTCCGAAAAACCCAAAGGCAGCCATCGAGCTACTGAGCTTGTTTTTTCAGGCGGATGCAGCGATTTACGAGCATGTCGATGATTCTGATGGCGGCGTTGGCATGTGCTATCGACGCGCTGCGGAAATCATGTCCAGCGCCTCAATTCAAGCCGGACGGCCACCACTCGCGGGGCACTGGATGGAGCAATTGATGCAGGCAAACGATTACGGCGTGCGAGATTTTCTCTTCGATCAAGCGGGCGCATTTCTAAGTCCGGATGCAATCCGCGCCCGGATCAAGACCTGGCGGGCGCAACTGAAAGGCGCAGCCGATAGCGATAGCTTCGATTACAAAAGGCATAGCCTGCACACTCGCTGTGCACAATTTGCCAAAGCGATTCCCGATCCGGAGTTGTATGCCGAGATCCGACTACAGGGGCAGGATGTGAATGCATCGCCTTTGTTCGCACTTGATGTCGCCGAGCTGTTTCTCGAGACCGGACATCCGGAGCGAGCTCGTGACTTTTTACCAAACTCAAGTCAAGGCCACTGGAGCGAACGCACGGATGAGCTCAAAATCCGTATCCATGAGGCCCTCGGTGAGCACGCCAATGCCCGCGACATCCGCTGGCAGCAATTCCTCCTGTATCCATCGAAACACACTGCCCGAAAGTATCTGAATTATCTGCCGGAGCACGACCAAGCACATGCCTTGCCGCGGATGCGCCGCATCGTGGACGCGGGCGATTACAGCTGGCGGATTAAAACAAGCTACTACCTCGACGACGGCGACCACGAGGCCGCGGCGGCTATGATCGAAACGCACTACGGAGACGTGCTGCAAGCCGACTACTACACCCAATCCGAAATGGCCGACATCCTCGCCGACACCAAGCCTCTCGCCGCCTCTCTGCTCCTGCGCGGGGCAGCGGAACAGACGGTCGCCCAGTCAAAATCGAAATACTACAAATACGCCGTGCGCTACATCCAGAAACTGGAGGCCTTGGCCGACCGTTTCCAGCACTGGGGTGATTGCCCCAGCCATCAGGATTGGTGGGCCACGTTTATGGAACAACACCGACGCAAGTCCGCACTTATTGATAAACTCAAGAAGGCAGGGACGGACCTCCCTTAAACCAAACCACTAAAACCCATGGGCCTAAGCATCCCAGAGCCCTTCGGCATCGTGAAAGGTTTTTGATGCCGCTTTCGGCCCTAAGGGCCGCCCCTTTGGGGCCAAGCTCCACCGGCAAGCCCAGCGCATCGGCCAACGGCATCCGCCGATCCGCTACGTACTCACAACTTTAACACGATTAAGACTATGAATCGCACAACAGTAACTAAGAAAATAGTGTCAAACAGAAATCAGGACGTGACACTACCAGAGCTAACACCGTTTCAGTGTAGGTCTGGATACTTATGGGGTGAAGTTAGGAGGTTGGGATTTACCCTGGCAAGCGCCCCGCATTCGTATCCCGCTCACTCCGTCTCAGAAACCTCGAGGCGGATGAATTTGCGGGGGGCGGTGGCGTCGATGGTGACCGTTTGCACAGCGCCGACGGCAACCAAATCGGTGGCAGTGGCCGAATCCCACTCGAGCTGCCCGCTGCTCCAGTCACTCAAATCCTCAGTCGAACGAATGCGGTAGCGAACGGTCCCGTGACCGCGGACGAAGGTACAGACAAAGGTGGCGCTGGACGCATCCTTCGTCATCGTCACCGGGGGATGAAAATTGGGTACCGTAGGGTTCCGACCAAGGGCGAATTCCAGGAAGTTGTTCAGGCCGTCCCCGTCGGGATCGGCTTCGGGCGCGGCGTCAGCGATATCAGGGTAGCGGCTTTGGATCCAATCGACGTAGCCTTCCACCGCATCTTCCATTAAAGCGTCTTCAATCAGCAGGGCATCGAGGGCGATATCGCTGCGGAAGCTCGGCCCAACCGTCGCCATAAAGCGCAACCGCACCCCACCCTCTCCACCGAGGGCGCTGAGGTCAACCTGAGCGGATTGCCAATCCGGCC
>PXBU01000265.1 GCA_003566795.1 Puniceicoccaceae bacterium
GCCGCATCGGGGGCCAGTATATCGTTGAGGGTGTGCGTTCGACCTTCCCCGGATCGGGCGGGCATGATCTCATCTTCGGTGGTGCGGGCAATGATATCCTGATGGGCGGCGCTGGCGACGACCTCTTGGTCGGTGGCCCGGGCGACGACCACCTCTGGGGTGACGGCGGTAATGATATACTATGGGGTGGTATTCAGATGTTACCATGGACCGAGTTCCGCGTGCTGGAGGGCGAGACCCTCGAGGATAAATTTGAGCTGCCGCCAGACTGGGCCGAGGCCGAGGCTGATTATCCGACGGGCTACCAGCCGCCACTGATCACTGCCAGGATCCTGAATGGTCAGATCATCAGTGGCACGGCACAGGATGGTAACAACGTGCTGCGGGGTGGCTTCGGCGACGACATTATCTTCGGTGGTGGCCGTAACTCCGATATCGATGGCGGACCCGGCAACGACTACATCGACGGCGGTGCCGGTCAAAACATCATCACCGGTGGCGGTGGCGACGACGTGATTCGCGGTGGCTTCAATGACGACATCCTTCGCGGGGACTTCCCCTTCCTCGGGTCCTACGACTCCATTGATCCGAGCATGCGGGTGGGCATGGTTGGCACACCAGCTGATCCGTTTGAATACTTCATCTTCCGCGGTTTCTTTACCGGACGCGATCAGATTTATGGCACCGCTGGCAGCAACCGTATCTTCCCCGACGGTGGTCAAAGCGATGTGCTGACTTTCGAGGGCTTCACCACTGATCGCTACACCTACAAGGGCGTTGAATACGATTCGATCTTCCAATCCACCACGACCAAGACCGATCATGCCCCGGATCTGGGTTACTCCTCAAGTTGGTTCAACTTCAAGGGGGCCAATAACGACATTGAACTCCGGGCTCTCGTCGCTGACACCGCCTTCAACGGCTGGGAAATCCGTTTCATTGATTTAGGCGCGGACTTTGACGACTTCGACGAGCCGCTGGTGCAGTTTGATGCCCTGGCCGAGACGCCCTACATGAATATCTTTATCCAAGTGGGGCATACCGAGGGCGCTGAGGTGCAAGAGTGGTTGGTCAATACGGCCAACGCGCCATTCCTGGCATGGGCCCGCTACCGTGGACCCGAATTTGTCGACTTCTCCGATCACGGCGATGGTCCGGCTTCGCAGTTGGGGCAACGCGTCTGGGGCGGCAATGGCGGCAACGAGTTGTTCTCCTGGGCTCCCAATGACAGCCCGGACCAGTGGGAATACTTCGGCACCGAGCTGCGTGGCGGCACGGGCAACGACTTTATCTACGGCAATATCCGTCAGGACCGTCTCTTTGGTGTCGGGGGTAACAACCTGCTCCGCGGCGCGGCCCTGATCGGCCCCGCCTATGCCTTCAATGAGCGCGGTCCGGGCTTTGGGCCGCTTGAGGTGGGTGGTCCCAACCTGTTGGTGGGTGGACCCGGCGATGACTTCTTATACGGTGGCGGCGGCAACGACATCCTCTGGGGTGGCGGCGGCAGCGATTGGCTGGAGGGCGGCGATGGCCTCGACAGACTCTATGGCGGAACGGGTGTCGATATCCTCGTGCTCGACGTGGCTTCTTACTACCGCCAGTTCGGTAACACCATCGATGGCTTCTTCGGTAATGAGTTCCGCAACGACACGCTTGACGACAATGCGACCGACATCCTGCTGATTGAAGGCACGGACTTCAACGACTTGATCTTGTTGTCCGAGGAAACTGCCCTGCTCAGCAATAATCCGTCGGCAATCACGGCGGTCCCCTACGCCTTCCGCGATACCTTTACGTTGACGCTGAGCCACCCGGATGATGAAATGACCTTCACTGGTACCTTCACGGTCGAGAGCACCGGTGATCTGCTTTCTCTGGTCACTGCTTTCAATACCGCGTTTGAATCCAGTCAGGCCTTGAACGGCCTCGCGGGTCGGGTCGAAGCGGTGGCTCGCGGCCAAACCATCGCCCTGGTAACCCGTGGCTTTGGTGCGGATGCCACGCTGACCCTCTCGAATATCGAGGGGAACGACACGGGCGCCAATACCCTGGAGGATCTTGGCTTTGTGGATGGCCAACTCGGGGTAGGGCAGTTGGTGGTTGATTACGCACAATGGGTGGCTCGTGAAGGCGTGGATATCAGCCAGATCGATCCGATGGATATTCTTGCTACGTGGAATACCCCGGATTCGCCACTGGAATTTGTGCTCCATCCGGATGCGCCGGAGGATTCTTCACCTTTGCGCACCATTCTCACTACCTGGAAGCGGGATGATGGTGTGCCGCTGGTTGAGCAAATCCGCATCAGCGGACTTGGCGGCGACGACATCATCGGATTTGTGCCGGGTCGTAACGCCGTCAATGTTGATGCCCTAACTGAGCGCAGTCGTGATTTTGTCAGCGTCATCGATGGCGGGCCTGGTGACGACATCATCTTCGGCTCAGACGGCCGCGATCAAATCTTCGGTGGCTTCGGTTCCGATCGGATCTATGGCTTCGGTGGTGACGACATTCTCTGGGGCGACGGTCCGGCTGAGGGCTCACCGGATGATGTGAACATCATCTTCGGTGGTCAGGGCAACGACGACATTATCGGCGGCAAGGGCATCAACTTCCTCTACACTTGGTCGGATGACCCCGACCGCGGCGGCCCCAACGATCCAGCGCTGCGTGAACTGCACTTCCGCGATGGCGAGTTGTTGACGGTTATTCCAGTGCCGCCGGAACTGCACCTGCCAGTGGGTGATGCCATCCGCGTGCTGTCCAACGAATTTATCGAAGGCTTTGACCGGTTGCGCCTGGTCGGCACGGAAGATTTGCCTGCCAATGGTCAACTTGAAAACGATGCCCGCTTTGCCATCCTGCTCGGGAATAATCCAATCCCGGTCGAGGTAATCGTTCGGGCCGAGGATACCTTGAACAACACTGGTATCAACCAGTTGATTGCCAATATCAATGCAGCGATGCAACAAGGCCGCCTGCCGGACGGTCGCACTGTGGACCTTTCTCGTGGAGTCGTCGCTGGTCGTGAAGGCGACCGGGTGACCTTCCGCACCACCGGCACGTTGATCGACGTGGATCTGGTGATTCCTGCTGGCCTCGATCCCGAAGCCGTCCAACCCGGTGAAGAAATGGGCTGGACCGGCTCACTCACTGGTCGCGGCCAGGTGGTTGGCCAAGAGACCGTTTCGGATGAGTTCGATGGGCAGTTGACGCAAGATCTCGAGTTGAAGATTACTTTCAACGATGGCGAGGAATACACCTTGTTCATTTCGAAAGAATCCACCCAGGATAATCGCAACCTGTTCGACCTGCGCAATCAGCTGAATGCGGCCTTGCGCCAAATCACCGAAGCGGACGGACGTCCCGCTCGTCTCGATCACTTCCTGCGCTTTGATATTCAAATTGTCGGCGGGGATGAAGCTAAATTCGTGCTTAACGCTCGCACCGACCAATTGCAGATTGTTGACCGCACCGATGTGCTGCGCATTGTCGGCTCGGATGATGTGCCGCTGACGGGGATTCTCTCGGGCGATGCGCACTTCACTCTCATCGTCGGTGCGGACGGTGAGCCCGCTAATGTGATTGTGCCGTTCACCGCTACCCGTGCCAACCTGACCGTTGACATGCTGGTGCGCGACCTGAACGAGGCGATCGCCGCCGCCACCTTTGCTGATGGCACGCACGCCAATCTGAGCCTGGCGGTGAAAGCTGTCCGTGATGGCAACCGTATTGTCCTCGAAACAACCGGGACCCTGGTGCAACTCGAAGCAGGTGCCGGTGATCCCGCCATCACCGATTTGGGCTTTGTCACCGAAATGATCGGGCGGGGCTCGATTGAATCCACCTCCGCTGCCAACGTCGTCCTGACTGAGGATGCTAACTTCACTATCCGCCTCAATGGTGGGCGTGCCTACGGGCTGACTCTGCCTGCAGGCGATTACGAAACCGTTGGCAAGTTGGTGGCCGCCCTTAATGACTTGCTCGCTACCGCCAGCGATTCGGATCAACCCGCCCGGCTGGAACAATACGTGCGCTTTGGTGAGAGCGGTGGTCGCCTCACGTTGACTTCGCTGATCGATTCGATCCAGTTCGTTTCCCAATTTGGAATTTACGTCGATCCGGAGACGGGGGAATTGCACGATAACGATGGTGGCGGTCGCTTTGTTTTGGAAGACACCGGACTCAACCGGGTATTGGGTGGCGACTTCGATGATCACTTGTATGGTGGCACCGGCTTGGACTTCCTCTATGGTCGTGGTGGTGACAACACGCTTTGGAAGGCAGACGGCACCAGCTTTGAGGACGCCGAAGGGGGTGTCGCCGGAGACGAGTGGAAAGAATACGCCAAGGGCACCGACAAGGTCTGGTATTACCGTGGCACCAATGCCGATGACGTGATCAGCGTTGATTACGTGACCGAGCCCGGTCTGATGGGCGGACGTCACATCATCACCCGCCTGACTAATAACAACGGCAACTTTACCTTCGATGCCCAAGTCAACCTCAGCTTTAGCGCGACGGATTCGCAGGGTAA
>PXBU01000427.1 GCA_003566795.1 Puniceicoccaceae bacterium
ATCAACCACAGCAATACACCGGGCACCGAAAAGAGCGGCCGCAGTAGCGGCATGGTGCGGGTCAGGAAGGCGTCCGGATCCAGCAAGGGAATCCGCAGGAAAAATATCCCGAAGATGCGTGCCTTCCACTCGCGGGCGTGGCGCTTCTTCTGCCGCTCGAAGAGCTGCGTCACATCGGCCGGAAAGTCCGAAACAATTAAATTACTTTGATATAGGCTGGAGAGGATTTGAATCGCTTCGGTTTGCCCGGGCGCGTTACCGCCCCGTGCATCGAGGCATTGCTGCCAGACCTCATCCACCGTCTGCGTGCCGTCGAGCCGGGCGATGAAATCCCACGCTTCCGGGCGGAAACGAAAGAACTGATCGCCATAAATATCGTTGGCCACATACCAAAGCTCGCCCCGGAAGAATTGCTTGCGCACCCGCACCGAAGGCCGCAGCCGGATCTTTTGCGCGGCGACACGGTGCCAGGATTCACTGAATAATTTGCGTTCCATGCCCCCGCTTAAAACCAGATACGCATGCGAATGAAATCAACGATGCGGTGCGTCGCCCGCCACGCCAGGGTCCGCTTGCCACTGTCGATCTTGGCCACCCCGGTCATCCCGGGCGTCATCCACTCGGCATGCTCCAGTAAACTGGCACGCAGCGCGAAGACATTCCCCTCATCCGCAATGCGTGCTGACGGCGCAACCGCAGTGACCACGAAGGGGAATTGCATATCGGGACGGCTGGCAAACACCACTGAGCCGCTGCGGTTATCCCCGACCAAATCAATGTCGCGCTCCGGCACGCGGATTTGCAGGTAGAAACCTTCCAGCTCGGAAATTTGCACCAGCACCTCACCTTGCTGCACTGGCGCACCGATCCGCTCCCGCAAATCACCCTGCACCACGACCCCGTCGAATGGAGCGCGGATCTCCGACCGTGCCAAGCGATGCTCCAGCAAATCCAACCGCGCCTGCGCTTGCAACAGACGCGCCTGCGAAATACGTAGATCTGCCAAATCACGATTCGCCTCGGAGAGTTCGGACTGGGCTTGAAAACGGCGAATTTCGCCCAGCGTTTCCGCACGTTCCAGCAATAAATCGCGGTCGTTCAGGGCCACTAGCACCTGACCAGCTTGCACGAAATCCCCCGGACGCACATTCGTCGAGGCGATAAAGCCATCAAACGGCGCCGGCATGTGCACCAAACTCTCAGGGCGCAGCACGAAGGTGGATGAGACCCGGTAGGGCAATGGCACCAGCAGGCAAAATAATAAGACCGCGCTGCCCACGATCGCACCTACCTTGAGCCAAGTGTGGCGCGGCGACAAAAACCGGGCCAGCCCCTTGCGCCAGCTGCTCGCCCAGCGGGCGCCAAACCAGCGCGACTGATGGCGTAAATCCTTCAACCGCGGAGCCACCTGGTCCGCGATGACCCGCAAGCCCCAGGCGTCCTCCTGGGTAAAGGGCTTTTTCTCCCGCTCAAGCGTCAAGACCCCAACACTCTCGCCCTGACAACGCAGCGGCACCGAAATCAAATAATCCGAACCAGAGTCGCGGGCATAGGCCTCATGGTCGTGGTAAATCGCCTGACTGTCCGACGGTGCCGGCCAAAGCAATTCCTCGTCCTGATCGCGGCACTCCTCCATCGCTGCTTCCAGCGTCTGCAAAATCTGCATCTTGCGCTCGAATTTCTCCGTCCCACTCAGCGCGACCACCCGCACGTAGGGATCTTTGACCCAGCCGAGGCAGGCGCGTTCCGCCTCCAGGCGACTAGTCAGTTCATTGACCAATGCCATACTGGCCGGAGCAAATTTAGGCTGCTGGTTGACGATCGCCAACACATCCAGCGCCTCCTGCATGCGGGCCGACTCGAAACGGTTGCGTGCCGCTTCGAGATTCTTCTGATAAATCTCGGGCGTATCCGCGATCAATGGCAAAAGCTCGCCCCAGAACGAAGCATCCACCTGTTCCAATTGCTCGGCCGCGAAGCGCAGCTCCAACAGGCACTGCGCGGCATTATCACCTCCATGCAGCACTTGCAGTAAGTGCTGGGCACCCTCCTCAAACTCCGCCGGGACCACCACCGAACTGCCCTCACCCAGCGCTTTTTGTGCCGCCTCACCCAGGGATTTCTGTAAAAATGCCCGCGGGTTGGCACCCGGGGAAGGGGCCGTAGCCAGCAGGCTCCAGGCACCATTCAGTTGCACCACGCAACGCGCTTGCTGCGCCCCGGTCAGGCGCTGCGCCAGCTCGGTAAACTGTGACCAGAACGCAGGCGGGCCACCTGCAAATTGCCGCAGGCGCTGCAAAGCCTCTAACTGAGCGCGATCCAAGGAAACTGATTTAAAAGAAGACATGGTCGCGAGCGGGGTTATTGGATGCGGGAGATGCGGGCCCGCAGACCCGGCTTGACCACGCGATCAGGGTTTTCGGCGATAACGCGCACCTGCAACAAGCCGCTGGCCGGATCGACCCGCGGGTCGATGAAGTCGACCACGCCTTGCAAACCCTCAAAATCCTCGCCGAGCTCGGCGAGCGTGATTTGAACTGCCGCCCCAACGGGAAAGCCGCGCGCCGCCTCAACTGTCATGTAAGCGCTCACATAAATGGTAGCAATATCAACCAGGCGCAAAATCGGTTCGCCCACAGCCACCATTTCCCCTTCTTCATAGAGGCGCTCGACCACCACCCCGGAAATCGGAGCACGTAAGCTGCGCAGCTCCAAGCGTTCTTTAACAATGTCATACTGCAGCTGAGCCAGCCGGAGCTCGACTGCCTTTTCCATCGCCTCATCCTCACTGATCAACTGCTCGGCAAACAGGTTTTGAGCCCCGCGATTCTCAAACTCCCGCCGCTCCACCGCAAAGCCGATGCGCTCCAGCTCCAACTCCTCCGAAAGCGAATACAACTGCACCAACAGATCACCACGCTCCACAATCGCACCCTCGCGCACCTTCATTTCAGTAATAAAAGTTTGCACGGTGCTGGATAAATTGACCTCGCGGTAAGGCTGCACCAGCCCTTGAAAGACAGGCTGGTCGGCTGCCTGGCCGATCACAGCCCCGCTCAAAATACAGAGAATCGAAACCAAAGGAAACTTCTTCATGATGTTAACGGGAGGCGACGCGATCGCCCGTGTTCAGGTTGAGGTTGAGCGTTTCACTTAAGTTGCCCTTAATCAAATATAATTGCACCAGGGCACTAAAGCTCTCGACCTCGACGGCAAGTGCCCGCGTGCGGGCAAAACTTAGATCACGCTGCTGATTCAACACATTGTAACTGGTGGTCACCCCGGATGCCAAACGGCGCTCCTCGGAGCGCAAACCCTCCTCGGCCAAGCGGACCGATTCTTTCACAAACTCATTGCGCTGGAGGCTGGCTTTATACTCCTTGATCGCATTTTCCAACTCGACCAGCAACTGGATCTCGGCCTGCTTGATTTCCATCAGTGCCTGCTCTTTGGCGCGCCGGGCAATGCGGACTTGCGCTCGCTCCGCCTTGCGGTCCAGCGGCACAGAGAAGGTCAAGCCCAAGCTCCAATCAGGACCTCGGCTCTCACTCCCGTAGTCGGAGAAGGAATCCTGGTAATCAGCCCCGATACCGTTGAGCCCCAAACTCGCCTCAAGGTCCAACCGCGGCAATGCCTGATCCTGGGAAAAATTCAACCGCACATCCTCCGCTTCAGCGCGCTTTAATACAGAAAGGAAGGCCGGATTCGCCGTCAACGCGGCACGCGCCACTTCTACACCCTCTGCCTCGACTGCTGGAATCAAGCCAGTCAACGAGCCCACGATGTTGACCGACTCGCTGCTGTCAAAGCGCCGCTGCGTCAAGCCAAGTAGGCGATTCACTCGCTCGTCCAGAAACACCTGCGCCGAAACCACCTCTTCCATCGCCTCCGCCCGGCGCGCCTGAGCCTGCGTCACATCGATCGGCGACATCATGCCCTCCTCCACCCGGCGGCGATTTTCGTTGACCAAATTCTCCGCCAGCTGGACCGCATCCTTCTTTACTTTCAAATTCTCGCGCGCAAAGACGACTTCGCCATACGTGACTAAAATTTGGCCGATGAGCCGCTCGGCGGAAGCCCGCACCCGGAGCGCCGCTTCCTGCTCCCCGATTCGGGCCAGACGATTTTCCGCCAGGGTCGCCCGGCTGCCGCGCCCCTGCAGCAAGGGCTGGGTCACGTTGAGCACCGTGGTGCTCTGAAACTCGGGATTAAAGACCGGCCCGGTGATCGAGGGGTTTTGCAGGTTGTTCAAATTCACATCGGGCGCCCTTCGCGTTGTGGGGTTTTCCCGCCGCTGGCTGATATTGGAGAGGCTGGCTCTGGCACCCGTGGAGAAAAACTGCTCCAAACCTACCCTTAGCTCCAGCAGCTCCTCATCAAAAATATCGGCCACACCGCCAGTTGCCAGGAAATCGGTGCGGTTTTGCCGCCGCTCGGAGCGGGAGTAGCGTGCCTGCGAGACAAATCGCGTGACGAACTCACCCAGGGTGACTTCGACCCGGTCGCGCGAGCTGGCCAGGGCGGAACGGTCGATTTG
>PXBU01000365.1 GCA_003566795.1 Puniceicoccaceae bacterium
ACGACAACCACGCCGAGGAAATCGTCCATGCCGTGCGCGAAGTCTTCGGCGAAGGCAATGACTTCGCCAAGAAGATCACCTACCGCAATACCGGCGAGGACCCCAAGTCGCTGATCAAGGCCTTCCGGGTTGATCCCTTCCCGCGCGTGGCCGTCACCGTCGACATGATCGCCACCGGCACCGACATCAAGCCGGTCGAAGTGCTGATCTTCATGCGCGACGTCAAGTCCGAGGGCTACTACGAGCAGATGAAAGGCCGCGGCGTGCGCACCATTCCCGATGCCGACCTCCAGGCCGTCACCCCGGATGCCAAAACCAAGACCCGCTTCATTCTGATCGATGCGGTCGGCGTATCGGAAACCAAGAAAAGCGCCAGCCAGCCGCTGGAGCGCAAGCGCTCAATCGGCTTCGAAGCCCTGCTCGAACAGGTCGCCATGGGCCGGCGCGACGAAGACGCGCTATCCTCGCTGGCCGCCCGCCTGGCCATACTCGACCGCAAACTCACCGACGACGACCGCGCCCGAGTGATGCAAGCCAGCGGCGGCAAGCCACCGCGATCTTTGGCCAATGCCCTGCTCGATGCCATCGACCCCGACCAGCAGCAGGCCGCCATCACTGAACGCCACGGCCCGGCTGCTACACCCGAACAGGAAACCGAAGTCATCCAGAACCTCTGCGACCGAGCCTGCCAGCCCTTCGACAAGCCCGAGCTGCGCCGCCTGCTGGCCGACATCAAGCAGAAAGCCGATATCGTCATCGACGAAGTCACCACCGACAAGTTGGACCACGCCGGCTTCGACCACAAGCGCGCCGAGCAGATCATCACCAACTTCAAGGCCTTCATTGAAGACCACAGGGACGAACTCACCGCCTTGCGGATTCTCTAAAACCAGCCGCTTGGGAAACAGCGCCTGACCTACTCAGCCATCCGCGAACTGGTCCAGCGCCTCACCGACCCCCCGATGTATCTGACCACCGCCAACGTCTGGCAAGCCTACAAGCGCCTGGAAGCCGCCAAGGTGCGAGGTGCCCCGGTCGACGAACAGCTCACCGAAGTCGTCAGCCTGGTCCGCTATACCCTGGGGCAATCCGACACCCTCGAACCCTTCGGCAGCGTGGTCGAACGCCGCTTCAACCTGTGGCTGGGTCGCGAGAAAAAGGCCGGGCGCGAATACACCCCCGAACAGGAAGACTGGCTGCGCACCATTGCCACCTATATTGCATCCAACGCCGAAATCGCCCCCCGCGACTTCATGGAAGCCCCCAGCCTGGCCGACCGTGGTGGCCTTTTGCGCGCCCGGCAGGTGTTGGGTAGTGGGCTGAACGACATGCTGGATGAATTGCAGATGGCGTTGGTGGCGTGATGGAGGACAAGTTGCCTGGCGGTTGGGCGAGCGCCAGATTGGGCGAGTTGATTCCGAAGCCGCGCCCGAAAATTCCACCGGACCCGAAGAGCGGCCTTCCGTTCATTGGCATGGATCACATAGAGCCAAATTCATTCCAGCTTGTTGGACAGGACGAATTTGCCGCTATGAAGAGCGCTGGCAGCTACTTCAAGCCCGGGGATGTGCTCTACGGTCGTCTGCGCCCATACCTCAACAAAGTTCACCGCGCAAAATTTGAGGGCGTGGCTTCTGCCGAATTCATTGTCCTGCCGGAGTCGGAATTCTGCGATGGAGAGTTCATCAAGTACCTTTTACACCAGAAGGAATTTGTTGACTACGCAATGAGCAGATCATCGGGGGATCGGCCCAGAGTCAAGTTCAACGGCTTGGCTGACTTCATGTTTGCGCTACCACCTCTCAACGAGCAACGCCGCATCGTCGAAAAGATCGAAACCCTGTTTGCCCGACTCGACCAGGGCGAAGCCGACCTGCGCCAGGTCCAGACCCTGCTCGCCCGCTACCGCCAGTCCATCCTCAAAGCCGCCGTCACCGGCCAGCTCACCTCCGACTGGCGGGCTGAAAACGCGAATCTGTTTCCAAAGGTCATCAACGGGATGCTAGGCGACTTCATAAAGGTTCAAGGAGGTTTCGCGTTTAAAAGCAAAGATTTTTGCGAACGTGGTATTCCACTTATTCGGATATCAAATTTAACAGGATCCAACGTTCAACTTGACGATAGGACAGTGTTTCTCCCAAAGACCTACGCAAAAGAGTATGAAAGATTTCTGGTAAAAACCGGCGATGTACTCATTGCCATGTCAGGAGCGACAACGGGAAAAATGGGCGTCTTTGCCGGGACTGAGAAAGTCCTGCTGAATCAACGTGTCGGCAGGTTTTTGCCCAGAGAGGGAATTTCCTTTGATAAATCTTTCCTTCAGTTCATTATTTTTGGCATGAGGGACCAAATTCTTCGAGAAGCATACGGTGGGGCCCAGCCAAACATCAGTCCCAAGAAGATCGAAGAAATGGATGTTTCAGTTCCAAACACAACCCAAGAGCAAGCTGAGATCGCTTCGCGAGTTGCGCAAGAGTTCTCCAAGTGTGAATCCATCGAACGCCTTTGCACTGCCGAACTCACCCGCTCCACCGCCCTGCGCCAGTCCATCCTGAAACAGGCCTTCGCCGGCCGCCTCGTCGCGCAGGACCCGAACGACGAACCCGCCAGCGAACTCCTGGCCCGCATCCGCGCCACCGCTGAAGAAGCACCCAAACAAAGCAAGACCCGAAGGAAAGCCAAGGCATGAGCGATATCAAGTTATTCCAAACCCAGAACGGCACTTTGACCGAGCTCGACAGCACATCCGCCCCACTGGAGCGCAGTCTGCAGACCCAATTCGAGCGGAATCTCGAGACGTTACTCGGTGTGCGCTTCCTCGCATCCGAGTATGCCACCACCCACGGTGGGCGCATGGATTCCCTGGGCCTGGATGAGAACGGGTATCCAGTCATCATCGAGTACAAGCGCGACCGTTCCGAGAACGTCATCAACCAGGGTTTGTTCTATCTTGATTGGCTGATGGATCATCGCGGTGACTTTGAACTACTGGTACGCGACAAGTATGGAAAGGATCTGGCTGACCAAATTGAATGGAGTGCGCCGCGCTTGATCTGCATCGCAGCCGATTTCACCAAATACGATACCCACGCCGTCAAACAGATGGGCCGCAATATCGAGCTGATTCGGTATCGCAAATTTGGCGAGGACTTGCTGCTGTTGGAACTGCTCACGGCAGTGTCCACCTCTACGGCAAATGTACCTACAGTAGATCCAGCCACTGGACAACCCAGACCGAACAAGTACAGGTCTATCAGCGAGGCCTTTGCGGAAGCCGAAGGTGGGCTAAGCGATCTTTACGCAGATCTTGAGAATTACTTGCTGGGGCTAGGGGACGATGTGACAAAGAAAACCTTACGTTTGTATTTTGCCTTTAGACGGATTAAGAACTTTGCCTGCGTGGAAGTCAAAACCAGCCTGAATCTGCTCCGCATTTACCTGAAAATCAACCCAGACGATCTCGATTTGGAGGAAGGTTTCACTCGTGATGTCCGCGGCGTAGGCCACTACGGCACCGGCGACCTCGAAGTCACCATCAAATCACATGAAGACCTGGAGCGCGCCAAGCCATTGCTTCTGCGTTCCTACGAGGCATCCTGATGGCTAAGGACGAACCCGCCAGCGAACTGCTGACCCGCATCCGCGACGCCCAGCCTGCCGCCAAAGGCCGAAAGAGCAGAACAGCCAGCGCATGATGGGTTCCAAGCAGTCCATCGCCCGTGGTGTTGAAGGTTCATTAAATATGAACTATAGTTCATCAAAAGTGAACCAGAATCAACTGATGAGCAAACTTGCCGAAGCCCTGTTCACCACTACGCAGCAACGCCTGCTCGGCCTGCTGTACGGCGAGCCGGAGCGTAGCTTCTACCTCAAGGAGCTTCTGCGCCTGACCGGCATGGGGGTGGCCACGATCAAGCGCGAGCTCGATCGCATGGTCGAAGCCGGCATCCTCACCCGCACGCACGTGGGCAATCAACACCACTATCAGGCCGATCCTGCCTGCCCAATCCACGCCGAGCTGGCCGCCATCGTCCGCAAGACCATGGGCCTGCCCGACAGCTTGCGGGTGGCCCTGGCTCCGCTGGCTGAGCGCATTACCTGGGCCTTCATTTTCGGCTCCATGGCTCGCGGCACGGGTAGCAGCGGCAGCGATGTCGATCTGATGGTGGTCGGCGACGTGACGCTCGACGAGCTCTCACTGGCCTTGTATCCCGCTCAGGAGGCGATCAGCCGAGAAATCAATCCCAAACTCTATCGGCCTGCGGAGTGGCTAGAGCTGGTCGCTTCCGATGACGCTTTTGCCCGAAACGTCCTCCGCAAACCGCGCATTGACCTGATCGGAAAGTCGCCATGACGCTCGAAAACCTGGTCGGCAATACCCTGGAGCGCATCGAGCTCGATCCGACGGCGATTCGTCGGCTGCTGCACGCCGCCGAACGCAACCTGGCCGACGCCCGCATTGAAGCCGTCAGCCCTGAAAACCGCTTCGACGCCGCCTACAAGGCCATCATGCAGCTCGCCAATGCCG
>PXBU01000393.1 GCA_003566795.1 Puniceicoccaceae bacterium
GGACCCCGACTTACGGGCGCGGGTGATCTATCCCAGTTCCCAGATTCTGGCACAACTGGAGCAGATCCTCACCGCCTATCCAAAGCTGCAAGGGGCCATCAGTTTTTGCTCCAACGCCGAAAAAGGCATCCCCGCCAGCGCGGTACTGATGAGCTCGGGCACCATGTCGTTGGCCGTGGCCCTCTCCGGTATTCCCGGCGCGATTGCCTACCGCTTGCATCCAATGAGCTACTGGATGGGGCGCTATCTGGTCAAGGTGCCCTATATCGGCATCGCCAATCTGCTGCTGCAGCGCCCACTCCACCAGGAGTACATCCAGGGTGCCGCAACGCCAAAAAACCTGGCCCGCGAGATGATCCAGGCCCGCACCGCAGCCGCCGCCCGGCAGGCTTCGAAATCAGCCAAAGAACTAAGGGCCTTGCTCCAGCCGGATGGCAACGCCAACGCCGCCGAGTGGCTCAGCCGGCCGCTGAGCAGTTGAGCCCTCTCTCACCCAACCTTTCAGCCTGAATGATGCGAACTGAAGCAAGTGCCCGTTCATAATCGTAATCACAAACTTCTCGTCCTTAGGTATTTTCCTGACTTCCGAGTGAACCAAAAATCTAGCTGTAAGTAATTGATCACCAACGAACACAACCGGCCAGAGGGTGTCCCACTGAAAATCGTAATCCTAATCGATCTCATCTAACTTGTAGATGCCTCTCGGTCGAAAAATCCAGTCATCCATCCGTTGTTATCGACCCATATCCTGCTTGCCGCGCCTGTTACCGATGTCTTTGTGCCGCGCCGGTGTTTGAGATTAGGATTACGATTAGGATTAAGATTACGATCTCACGTAAAACCGGCTTGGGTTAGTGCCATTCACGTTTGGTGCCTGCCGCGCAAAATTGTGGTGCACTTTAACCCGCAAAATGACAAAAGCAGACCTTGATCTGAAGTCGATTGACTTGCAGACTTTACACAGTAGTCTATCGAGATAGTAAACCTGACGAAAGACCTCTTCAAATAGCTGAGCATCAACAAATGAAGCAAAAACTAGCAAACAAACTCTGCCGGGACCAAGAGTCCGGGCGGAAATATGCAACGGGTCAGGGAATCGGCATGGCACTCACCATGGTGATCGCCGTGTTCACCCAAACCGCGAATACTGCCGACGCGCAGAACAATCAATCGAGTAGTTGGAATTCCTACGTCCCCGATGCAAGAGCGCTCGGACACGTGGCCATCAGCGCGAGTAACAACAGTTTCAGAGCACCTGGGGAATCGGACAATGATCGCGTGGCGACGTATCTCGTGCCCTTCGAGCAGGCCGGCACCTATGATCTATATGTTCGCATTGACCATGGCGGCACGATGTTTTTCAGCAGGGTGTTCGGCTATGATTACCAGTGGCAGCAAGTGAATGGTCTGGATATTCCGGAAGGCGAGTTCACTTGGGTCAATCTCTCGGAGAGATTCAATTCGAGCCGAGTGGATCTGACCTACACCGTCGCTGCTCCAGGCAATCAAATTTTGGGCATTGCAGGTCGGAACCGGGGCCATCTGATCGATGCCTTCGCCTTCGGTCTCACGGACAAAACATTCACCGATGCACAGTTGAGTGCCGCCGCATTGGGCCACCCCGAACCGGGGCTCGTTGGATTCCAGGCGGAGAGCGCGATTTCATTCGGCGATTATAAGCTAACTGAGAATGGCCAACGGCTGATGGCGCAATATGAACAGATGCTCGCGGCAACTTCCGCAGAAATCGCGCAACAACTGCCAGCCATTGATCCCGAGAAACAAAAAGAAATCCAGGATCTCCTTGCGGCACTCAAATTACGCTTGGTTAATTATGAGCTGGAACAAGTGGCCTGGAGGCAGGCGGTTGAGCACCCGGAGTCCAACCTCAGAACTGCCCAACGGAATGCGGACTTATTTCCGATCCGGTTGGCAAACGCTGAGGTCATACTGCAGAATGCACTGGCCATGGACGATGACCACGAGGACAAGGCCAGAGCGGTGGAAGAAGCTCAGAACCGCTTGAATAGGACCAAGAACAGTGAAAACAGAGTGCAAAATAGGCTTGCCGCAGCCGAGAGGCAAATCGACGGAGCCAGGGCAAACAGGGCCAAACACGATGCCGAACTGCAGGTAGGGACGGAGGCAACGGCGCGCTCCTATGCGGCCCTGGCAGATGCGGTGGGCGCTCTGGATATCGAAAATCTCCTGGCCAGTGACGCTCTCGACCAGGCGCTTGCCATCCATACCGTCATTTCAGAAGCAAGCCCGTTCAAACTCGCGATATATGCCCAGCAGGGGCCTGAGTATGAGCAGCGGATCGAGCAGCTTCTGGGGTCGAAGCCATTCATGATCCAGATGCTCGTGGCGGACGGCCCGACAGGAAACCAGTTCGGACCCGCACTTGAAATCTACGAGGCCATTCTAGCGGCCAGCCCGCGAGCGGAAGAGGGGCTGTTCCAGCGCCTGGCCTTGGCGGTCGCACTGGAGCATGCCGAGCCGATCAGGCTGTCAGTCGCTGCGGTGGAAGGCGACGAACCTCAGTTTGCGGATCCAGTCCAACGTTATCTGAGCTACGAAAAGGCCTTCTTGAATGGGGAACTCGACCCAGGATTCGAGAGCTTGGACACGTGGTCCTTGCGAATGGTCGTCAATGGTGATGAACCTGATGAAATCAGCGCATGGGGCCGCGAAATGCTGCGCAACTTCCGGCCGGACCAAATTACTAGAGACGATGGCCGCCGCTACTCGCAGATTGTGGACTCCGACATACCCTACGGGAGCCAGTTCTTTCAAATGGGCTGGGATCGTGACGATCTAAACCTTTTCCAAAACATTCTCGCCAACTCCGGAATCTGCGGGCGGCGGGCATTCTTTGCCCGCTTCATCCTCCGCGCCTTCGGCAACCCCACTACTGCGAGATCCGAGCACGGTCATGCCGCGCTCGTTCGTTGGACGCCCGATGGATGGGTGCCCTATCTCGGAGGGGGCTGGGGCACCGGCAACAGGGTGATCTTCCATCACTACCCGTCCGACCTCGACTTCCGCGCCAGCACCCAGGCGCGCATGGACTCGGAGCGGTTCATCAAAGTGAAACGTGCGCAATGGATTGCCAATGCCCAAGGCGAAGGCATCCAATTCGGCTACCACGACAGGGTTAATAACCGGGATCGGAGAAAATACACCGAGCAAAGCCCGGACGAGATCGCTGTGCCGGACTTCTGGAATATCGTCTCGTCTGTCACGCAGCATGCCATCATCCGAGATCTGGATGCAAAGGCTCGGGAAGCCGCCGATACGGAATCCGACGAATCCAAGGAGTCGCAAACCGAGCATGCCGAGGCCGGGGTTGGGATCCCCGCCACCGAGCGGAAAATCACTGTCAATGACGATGGCGTGATCCATGTCCCTGCCGCCGCCTCCAGCGAGCCGACCGACAGCACCGACGGGATCAACTTCATGCCCAGTTTCCTCGGTGGCGTCCAGGTGTATTTAGGCCGACAAGTCGCGGCCCGAACTTTGGAATACACCATCAATGCACCCGAGGCCGGTAAATATCACCTCACCGCAAAACTAGTGACACCCGCGCCCAAACAACATCTGTTCCTCACGGTTAATGATTCGGCGGAACGGATCAACGTGGATTTACCCTACACCATCGGCATGTGGGCTGAACTTGATCCCGTTGAAGTCGAACTAAAACAGGGTGCCAACACCCTATCGTTCCAGCGTGGCCACTACTTCCAGAAAGGCGTCAGCATTCGACACTTCACACTCACGCCTGTGCAGTGAAATCGCGCCTGGTGGGAAGTCTGGATAAAGCAAAAACATTCACCCCCATCCAACTCCAACCCCACCTCGGCTTCACTAGTGTCCAAAACAGCGGATATTCGTGTAGAGCGGGTCGATATTTAGCGGGTTAAGGAGGAATTGGAGTGATTTTTTAAAATTATGCCTCGGAGGCGCGAGAGGGCGCGAGAAGGGGTCAAACGTAGAAAATAAACGTTGACTTGATGGATTCTTAGCATGAGGTTAGTGGCATGCCGAGGAAACAAAGGTTTGAATATCCAGGTGCGATTTACCATGTGCTCAGTCGTGGTAATTATCGCAAGCAGCTTTTTTTTGCATCACAAAACGGGTGAAGCGTTTGAAAGCTGTTTGTTCGAAGCGGTGGACCGGTGTGGCTGGAAATTTTCAGCGAATGATCGCAAGGGAGCCGACTAGAAGGCGAAAATCGCCCGGGACCTGCGGGCGAATACAACCGCCGGAAATATTTGGATCGCCAGGCGGCTGAATATGTGGCATCCTTCGAGAGTAACTAATCTGATCCGCAATGTATCATAAAAATGAAGTATGTTTATATTCTACGTTCGACCCCTTCTGGCTCGTCGGCGGCAAAGTGGGCGCGACACAGACATCGGTAACACTTTACACAAGGACATAGGTTACAGTTGTGAGGTTTATGGAGTAGTTAGGAGGGAGGTCAAGCTCGGTGGTGGTTGTGGTGGCCC
>PXBU01000300.1 GCA_003566795.1 Puniceicoccaceae bacterium
ACCATTTACACATACCTTACCATTGGCACCAAAATACACACAACCGCTAGCTGAAATGCTCGCTCCAGCGGTTACCGATAGATTTGCTAAAGAACCAGAACTATTATTGTCATAATAATCAGGGTTGGGGTCTGGGTATACGCCCGGAGGCAGGTAAAGCCCAAGCAAATCCCAAGCGTTTAACGCATCGTTCCCAACCATCCTATACAGATTCAACCCGCCCCGCTCTTCAATCGGATCCCTTGATGGCCAGCGTCCTGTAACGGGATCATAATATCTGAAGCCGTAGTAATACCATTGGATGCCGCCGATTAGCGGCTTGGTGGAGAAGCCGTATTCGCCGACGAGTGAGCCGTCGATCACATTACCGAAGGGATCGTAGGCGACGGACATGGCGGTTCCACCACTGGAATTCAGCTTCTGCATGATGTTGCCGTTGGCATCATAAGTCGGATACAGGTCGCCTTCTTTGAGCAGTCCCCCTACTCCACCCGCTCCCTGCATGGAGCCGGAGAGGTCCATTCCCCAGAGGTAGGTTTTGTGAAGGCTGAAACCTGAGACCTGAGACCTGAAGGTGGCGATGCGATTCCAACCGTCGTAGAGGTATACTTCTTTCGCTTCACTATAGGCGTCATCAATATATTGACGAACGTGCTTTTCGACCAGACGGCCCTGGTAGTCGTAGGCCATACTGAGCCAAATTTCGCCGTTGGCATCAGGCAATTCAACAGGATTTGCGTTTGGATCCCGACCGTAGTTATCGGCTTCTACGAGCCTATTCTCACCGTTCCAAATGTAGGACCAGGTGCCGTCGTCGGTCAGGTTGCCGTCCAAATCATACGCTTGATTCACCGCATCGATGGCGGTGTATTGATTGATGGCGTTGGCGCTGTAGGTGGTCGGCGCCTGCGGGTCGAGGGATAAACCCTCTCCTACGGCGGTGAGGCGGTTGCCGATTTCGTCGTAGGTGTAAGTGGGGTTCCACTCGGTGGCGGTCAAGGTATCGTTACTGGAGGCGGTGACTTGGCCGAGGTCATCATAAGTGAAGGTATCCTGGGTCGTGGCACTGAAGGCGGTGCCGCTTTGGGTGCGATCAGCACGTTGACCGAGTGCGTTGTAGGTATAGGTATAGGTCGAGACGGAGCTCGACCCTCCCGACAGCTGGTTGTCGACGACTGTCATGGCGTTGCGACCCGGTTCGTAGTCATAGGTCACAATATGTTGCGGGGCAGTGAGCGATGCAAGCAGATTGCTGTTGGCCGTGTAGGCGTAGGTGAAGGTGTCGGTGCCGTCTGAGACGGTTTGGAGGCGTCCGGTGCTATCGTAGCCGTAGGTGGCGGTCTAGACGGAGCTCGACCCTCCCACATCAAGCTCGAGATCAACCGCGAGCAGCTAGAGCAGGCATTTGATATACCCGACCAAGCCACCTGGTTCCTATTTTGCGATGCCTTTCGCTCTGGCTTTGCCCAAGGCTACCACGTAATTGAAGAGGGAGTGACCGCTCGGTCACGCTTGAGAAGAATTCAATTTTTTGATGAATAAGCCGACGTGAGCGGGGTCTCCGGTGTTCTTAGCGCAGTTAGTCGGTGCGGGATCGAGGGGGCATTGGGTGTTTACCAGGAGCGAATACATTTCGAGGTAGAGTGAGTTTAAACGTTACTGGAATTGATGAATGCGTCGAGGTTATTTTACCGTCAATTATTCTGTCGTCAGCCCGGTGGTCGAGTGGCGTTAATGGCAAGGGCGTTATCGATTGCACGTTCGCGGCCCGGACGGAGCCGGGCCCTCCCGCTATTCGGACGGCTTGCGCCGCCGTGACTTCGTTAAGGCTTGAGCCGGGCCCTCCCGCCTCGCCAAGGCGATGGTGAGCACGGATAGGGGCCTGGGAGCGCGCGTGGGATGGTGGGGAATTACAAACATCCCAGAACGTGCGCGGGTGCCGCAGAGCTGCACCCCTACGGGTTTGAGGCTCGGCATCGGCCTGAGTGGCATTATTCTGCCGTTAATTATTCTGCCGTCGCCCACCACGCGGCGCGGCTTTATGGATCGCCCGGATCAAACAGTTGCACGCTGTGCCACTCCAGTTGTGATGGGTCGGGCGCCCGATCGTTGTAGCGGGACAGATGGATGGTGGCCTCGGTATTGAAGCCAATGGCAACCGGCATCGATACCAGGTGGTCGGCTCCCCCGGCCCCCGAGTGCACGGCAAAGGCTGCCCAGAAGACCTCGCCCTCGGTAAAGGAAATACTATCCAGCGGATTGGGTGACTCCAGCGAACGCGTCAAATGCACTTGCCAGGCACCATCCTTAAACACGCCTGCTGCACGAATGGCACCCCGACTGCCATCCGGCTCACGCAGCAAGCGATGCGGCAGGGCATCGCCCTCGCGCCATGCGTGCTCGGGGTCAAACGGTATCGCAAACGATTCTTCCAGGTAGTAGCGGTCCGCCTGCCCGTATTCGCGGGCAATTAGTTTATCGAAGGACAGTGCGCGGATACCGGTTTGCGCCGGATCAAACATCATCTGCGGGCCGCCATGCTCCGGGTGGACGTTGTTGGTAAACATGGCGCGCCCCTGCGAGCTGTGGCGGTATTCCAATACGTAGCCGTTATCCGCATAGCCGACCGGATTTGAGCGGTGGGCACGCCATTGCCAGAGATCCAGGAAGCGTCCCTCCTCGCGCAGTGCGCGCAGTTCTGCGGGCGATTTGACCGCCGACCAGAGCGGCTCCTCCGATTCCTCGTCGCGTGACTCCCGAATGAATTTCCGCACATCGGAGCGCCCCAACTCACCACCCAGGTAGGGATGCGCGCGCACCTCATCCGAACCCACTGCGCTGCGCGTATCGCGCATACCGGGATGCACGGTGGCAAATCCACCAATCTGCGCGAAGCCGTCCACTGAATCGTCATCCCACATCACCGAAATCCGATCCTCATAGAGACCGTAGGCGTCGCCCCCGTCGGCACCGGAGCCATAGCGCACCCACTCGCCCGCTTCATAGACCCAGTATTGATGATACCAGGAGGGCTGGTCCGTCGCATACCGAAACAGGAGATGCATATTCTCGCCCTCCAGATAACCTGCCACCAGCAACTCCTCCGAGGGTGCCGCTGCAACAACGGACTCATCGGGCACGGAGACGTCTCCACGACAGGAGGCCAGGCTGCCGATGAGCGAGAAGCAGAGGCCGCCCATCAGCAGCGCTTGCAACATGGCACTAAGTTTGCTGGGTGACTGAGAACTTGAATCATTTCGCATTTAGGTTTGATTAAAATGTATCAGGAATTAGTCAAAGCCCAACCGCTGGTTTGTTGCTGCGGCACACTCCCCGATCAATCGCTCTGAAATGTTTCAAGCTCGCTGCAGCTACTATGAAAGAAGCAAACTAACCAAAACTAAATTCAGCTCTTATGGATATATTATCGAACTATATCAGCAACTTTGAATGGGAAAGCGTTATCCTCACCGCATTTCGCATTACGCTCATTCTGGTAATCGCCTGGATCGCAGTCGTGGTGCTGCAGCGCTTTCTGAATCGGCTCAAGGCCCGCTTGTTAAAGAACAGCCAGAGCGAGGGGGAACCTCCCGGCGAGACGGAGAAGCGGGTGGAAACAGTGGTCCGCCTGCTGCGTCAGGCGGCCCTGATCGGGATCTGGACGACCGTTATTTTGATTGCGCTGCGGGAGGTTGGGGTCGAGATCGCTCCCATCATTGCCAGTGCCGGTATCCTCGGCCTGGCGGTCGGCTTCGGTGCGCAGAATCTGGTGCGCGATGTCATCGCCGGATTTTTCTTCATTCTTGAAAACCAGGTCCGCGTGGGAGATGTTGCCGTCGTGAACGGAACGGGCGGCCTGGTCGAACGGATCAATTTCAGGACCATTGTGCTTCGCGACCTCGGTGGTGTCGTGCATATTTTTCCTAACGGAACAGTCAACACCCTGAGTAATCTGACCAGTAAATGGTCGGCTTACATCTTTGACATCGGCGTGGCCTACAAAGAGGACACCGACCGCGTGATCGAGCTGATGAAGCAAGTCGGCAAGGAGATGTTCGAGGACCCGGATTTTAAGTCCAAAATGTTAGAGGAGCCGGAAATTTTTGGGGTGGATCAGTTCGCGGATTCCGCCGTGATGATTAAGGGACGCGTGCGCACCAAACCCATCATGCAGTGGGCGGTGGGACGCGAGTTCCTGCGCCGGGTCAAATACAGCTTCGACCAAAACGGCGTCGAGATCCCCTTCCCGCACCGGACGCTGTATATCGGCGAGGAGACCAAGCCGCTTGATCTGAAGATTCTGGAAAAATACCCCATGAACGCGCGGGCCTCGCAGGACGGATAATCCTTTAAAAAGGTTTAACGGATTCTTCCGCGTCACGACGCGTTCTCGTAGCGTGCCATCCATGCCCGGCTCCAGCTCGCAAAATCGCCTGCTTCGATATGCGTGCGGGCTTGGTGCATCAGGTCGAGGAAGAAGTGGACGTTATGAATCGAAAGCAAGGTATGCGCGAGTAGTTCCTTGGCCATCACCAGGTGGCGCAGATAGGCACGGCTGAAGTGGCGGCAAGTGTAGTTATCAGCCTCCATAATCGGTGCCGCATCGTGTTTAAAGCGTTCGTTTTTGAGGTTAAGCGGTCCATCCGGAGTGAACACCGTCGCGTGCCGCGCCAAGCGGGTAGGCATCACACAGTCGAACATGTCCATCCCCAGTGCTATCATCCGTAGCAGCTGAGGCGGCGTGCCGACTCCCATCACATAGCGGGGCTTGTCTTGCGGCATCACCGGGGCACTGGCCGCCACTTGCTTGAGCATTTCCTCCTCGGGTTCGCCGACGCTGACGCCACCCACCGCGTAGCCGGGAAAGTCCATTGCCGCCAATGCCTGTCCGCAGTGCTGGCGCAGATCGTCGTAAGTCGAGCCCTGGATAATTGCAAAGACGTGGTGGCCGCTCTCCAGAAAGCCATCGCCGCGGGCATGCTCCAGAAACTCACCTGCCCAACGGATCGTGCGGGCGACCGCTTGTTCGCAAGCCGTGCGCTCGCAGGGAAAAGGCGGGCACTCGTCCAGCACCATCGCAATGTCGGTGTCCAGATTGGCCTGAATCCGGTAGCACTCCCGCGGGTCGAGAAACAGCTTCTTTCCGTCAAGATGCGAGCGAAACTCGATACCCGCCTCCGTGATTTTGCGCAGTTGCGCCAAGCTAAAGACTTGAAAGCCCCCGCTATCGGTCAAGATCGGGCCATTCCAATGCATGAACTGATGCAGGCCGCCAAGGTCACGGATCAGCTCCGACCCCGGTCGGATATTCAGATGGTAGGTATTGCCCAAAATAATTTGCGCACCCACCTCCTGGATCTGGGCGGGGGTCAGGCCTTTAACCGTCGCCTGAGTGCCGACCGGCATAAAGATCGGCGTCTGGATGGTGCCATGCCGCGTGGTTAGCCGGCCGCGCCGTGCCCCATTGGACTCCTTGAGTAAAGTGAACATTGGGCGAACTTTGCACACCCGAGAGACAACAGCCAATCTCGAACTGTTGCCTTTTTTCGGGAGCGAATCGTGTGGCCGGTGGAAATTCATTTGCCAGTGCTGGGAGAAACTCTCTTGATGCGGGCTCACATGAGTCTCGACACACCCAGATTTCAGCAGATCGATGGCAGCGGCTTGCGCTTTGCCATCGTGGCCGCGCGTTATAATGAAGCCCTGGTGGATACGCTGGTCCAGAAAGCGGCGGCGACGCTGGTAGCCTCCGGCGCAGTCGAACCGACCATCGAACGTGTCCCCGGCTCAGCGGAGCTGCCTTTTGCCGCCTCCCTGCTGGCCGAATCCGGCAGGTTTGATGCGATCATCGTCATCGGCATGGTGATCGCGGGCGACACCAATCACCACAATGTGATCGGCGACAGCACGGCCACCACGCTGCAATCACTTAGCATTCAAGCGCGGCTGCCGGTTATCAACGGAATCATTGTGGTGAACGACCATAGCCAAGCCGAGGCTCGCGCCGGAACAACCCTCAACCGAGGCAAGGAATTTGCCGAAGCCGCACTCGCAATGGCGGTCTATACCAAAAAATGGAAAACGAAGAAAAACCTGTAAAACGCAGCTCACAGCGCCGCGAAAATCGCAAGTGTGCCGTCCAATTTCTCTACCAGTGGGAGCTCAATAAACCGGAGCAGGTCAATGACGCCCTGCGTGTCTTTCTGGAGACGCAGGAACAGCCGCGCGACTACTATGCCTTTACCGAAGAACTGGTCCACGGCACGCTGGAGCATATTAAAGCAATCGATGCGGAAATCCTGGCACGCGCCGCCAATTGGACCTTTGAGCGCATCGCCAAAGTCGATCTCTCAATCCTTCGCCTGGCGATTTTCGAGTTATTGCATCGCCGTGACATCCCGCCGGTAGTGAGTATCAACGAGGCGATTGAACTGGGTAAGGTTTTTTCCAATCTGGATTCCAAACGCTTCATCAACGGCATATTGGATCAGGTGAAGAATCAGATCGACCGGCCCATGCGTGAGGCCGCCGACTAGGAACGGAAATCATGCGAGGATTATTCAAAAGGTTCAAGGAGGGTCTGAAGCGCCAGACGCCGACATTTCAAAAGGCCTTCGATGGTATTTTCAGCGGTGCCAAGCTCGACAGCGACGCACTGGAGGAGCTGGAAGAAGCGCTCTACACGGCTGATTTCGGAGCCGAGACTGTCCAGGAGATCATCGAGGAGATTCAGGCGGCCTATAAAGCCGACAAGTCGATGCGCGGGGAGGATGCCGCTCGCATTGGTGCCAGGGTATTGGAGCAAGTGCTCGAGGGTGCCGAAGGCAGAGTCACTGTCGGCCAACACCAGCCGGAAGTCATTTGCCTGGTCGGCGTGAACGGGTCCGGTAAGACGACCACCTCCGCCAAGCTGGCCAATCTGTATCAGAATGATGGCTACAAAGTCCTGCTCGGAGCCTGCGATACCTTCCGCGCAGCCGCCAACGAGCAGATTCAGCACTGGGCGAACCGGCTGTCGATCGACATTGTCTCCAGTCAGCATGGTGCCGACTCGGCCGCCGTCGCCTTTGACGCTTACGAAGCCGCTAAGAGTCGGGGCCGCGATATCGTGATCCTCGATACCGCCGGACGGCTCCACACCAAAAGCAACCTGATGAAGGAGCTGGAGAAGCTCCACCGGGTGATCCAGAAGCAGGAGCCCAGCGCGCCGCATCACAGCTGGCTGGTCGTGGACGGGAGCCTCGGCTCCAACTCAATTGAGCAGGCCCGGATGTTTCATAAGAGCTTTCCACTGACCGGGCTGATCGTGACCAAGCTCGACGGCACCAGCCGTGGCGGCGCAATTGTGGGCATCTACCGCGAATTAAAGCTGCCAATCTACTTCGTCGGCCTGGGGGAACAACCCGATGACTTGCAGCCGTTCTCCGCCGCGAACTACGCGCGTGCCATCTTTGGAATCACCGACGAGACGGCCTAATGAGCGTTGCGCTTCCCGCCAAAAATAATTTTCTGTTGAGATTTCACGAAAATCAACGACCAGCCAACCCACATGAGCACCGAGACACTCCAAGTCGAACTCGCAGAGCGTAGCTACCCGATTCAATTTTCCGGCAGCCATGCGGCGCTCAAGGCTGAGGTGCAGCGACTGCGCCAGGCGGGCCGCAAGCTCCGCGTAATTAGCGATGCACGCGTGTTGGATGCGCAGCCGGACTACCTGGCGCAGGCCGGATTTCGGGATAGCGAGATTCTCTCGCATCCGCCGGGCGAAAAGACCAAGTCAATTGAGATTTTCAGCCAGTCGCTCAGCTACCTGGCGGGGCAGGCCTGCGGGCGTGATTGTGCGCTGTTCGCCTTCGGCGGGGGCGTGATTGGCGATTTGGCTGGCTACGTGGCGGCCAGCTACCTGCGCGGCATCGATTATTATCAAATCCCCACCACCCTGCTCTCGATGGTGGACAGCTCAGTCGGCGGTAAAACCGGCATCAACCTACCGGAAGGTAAAAATCTGGTCGGGGCCTTCTGGCAACCCCGGGCGGTTTATATCGACACCAATCTGCTTCAGACTTTATCCGCCCGCGAGTTTGCCGCTGGCATGGCTGAAGTGATTAAATACGGACTACTGGCAGATGCCCAACTTCTCGCCGATCTGGAAGCCAGCGGCGGTCTCGGTGCGGATGCTCCTGAGCTACCGGAAGTCGTGCGCCGGTGTTGCGCAATCAAAGCGCAGGTGGTCAGTGATGATGAAAAAGAAACCGCCCAGACCGGCGGGCGGGCACTTTTGAACCTGGGGCATACCTTCGCACACGCGATCGAGAACGTCGCCGGCTATGGCACCTACCTACACGGAGAGGCGGTTGCGATCGGACTCGTGCTCGCCACACGATTGTCAGTCGAACTGGGTCAGTTGCGCACAGCAGAGATCGAACGGGTGGAAAATATCATCGCGGCCTATCGATTACCCATCCGCCTCAAAGAATCGCTCCGTGGCGAAGACCTGATGCTTGCCATGCAACGTGACAAAAAAAATCGGGCAGGAAAAATGCGCTTCGTCACCCTACAAGCCCTTGGACAAGCAACGACCAGCGACGGGGTTACCCCGCAACTGGTCGAAGAGATTTGGGCCAATGCCTAGTGGCATATCAAATAAAATACCGCAATCGTTGTAGCGGAATGGGGAATCCGCCGTCGCACAAAGTGCTATGGCGACCAAGCCCTTTTCGATCCGATATCTCCTTGCGATAGGTCCTCGAAACGGCTTCGCCGTTCCGCTACGATTTTCGCGATAAAATTATCTAATCCTGAATTAATATTTAACGCTGCAACCGTAGGGCGTGGTGGTGTGGTGCTCTATCGGCTCGCCCTTTACGTGCGCCTTGTAGGCGGAGAGAACATAATTTTCCGCCTTTTCGACGTCGCTGGTCCTGGCAGAGCGAATGCTATCGATCGCCCCCTGATAGATCAGCGTGCCCTCGGGGTCGATGAGGAACATGTGCGGAGTTACCCGAGCGTCGAAGGCACGGCCTACCTTGCCGTCGGTGTCGAGTAGCATGGCAGTTGCCTTAATGCCCTTTTCCTCAATTTGCTGCTGCCCCTGCTCTGGAGTAACGTGCCCCTGCTTGCCGGGTGCTCCCGAATTGATAATGAGCCAAACCACATCTTTTTTGGTCATTTTCTCCTGCAGGGCCTGCATATGGCCCTCGCGGTAGTGCTTCACCACGAAGGGACAGCCATGGTTGGTCCATTCCAGCACGACATACTTACCCTTGAAATCGGACAGACTGTGCTCTGCGCCGGCGGTATCAGTCAGCGTGAAATCTGGTGCCGCCGCACCGCTTTCCACCGATGCATTGAGGCCAAGAGATACTAGAAACGAGCAGAGGAGGAGTGTTATTTTTTTCATAGATTTAAGTATGAACGCACTGTGCGTTGATTTCAAGTGATCCCACGATTTTTTTAGTGCTGCTAATGTTCCGCATGCCAAATCCCAATATCGACTAATTGCCGGGTGGCCTGCTCGGCCCAGCCACGGTTGGCGGCCGGGCTCGCAGGACTCGGGTGCAGAATTCGTCCGAAGCGCAGCTCGTGCCCTGCCAGGGCTGCTTTCGCCCGGCCCTCGGCAAAAGCCCCCACCCCAATCAACCATTCCGGCTGCAGCAGCTCCACCACCCCGCGCAGATGCTGATCACAGGCGGCGTAAAGCGGTGCTGTCTCGGATGCGTTCATCTTATCCGGGGTGCGGTTTTTACCCGACGCCTCCATGAAGACCAACGGGCAGTAATTCACCACAAAATGTTCCGCAAAAAAGTCCTCCGCGCGCCCAAAGCGGGCTTTGAAGGCACCCCACAGGCGGCGTCCGCTCACCTCACTACGACCACAGGCAAAGCCCTCGATTGGTCGTTTGGGATGCTCGTTGGCCGGTTTTTCAACCTTCGCCTCGATCCCAAGCCAATCCCGCACGTGCTCGATCTCACCAAAAGGCACCCCGGATTGCGCCATTCCAAATGGCCCAGGGTTCATGCCCATGAACAGCACCTTTTTGGGAGCACCGCCGTAGCGGCGCAAATAGTCTTCGTGGGGTGCCCAAGCATAGCGGAGTGGATTGTAGATGTGCGTGGTGGGCTCGTCGAAAGCGAGCGCGTCCACCGCGCTGGCAAGCTGCTGAGCCGCCGCGATCAAGGAGTCAGGAAGGGATTGCATGTTAGATCGCTAAAAGGGCCAGTTTTCGATTTCGCCCCATGGCTTCATTGCATCCGGAAGACATTCATCCCGGAGGGCGGCAGATCCAGTTTGATTGAGAAGGGGCGTCCATCCCACTCGACGGCCTCGGCCTCGACGCCGCCACAATTACCGTAGCCCTGGCCACCATAGTCCTTGGCATCGGTATTGATGATCTCGCGCCAAAAGCCTGCATGCGGCACGCCGACGCGGTAGCCTTCCCTGCGCACCGGCGTAAAGTTCCCGACGGCGACGATGGTATCGGTCTGGTCCGGCGACTTCCGCAAAAAGCTGAGCACACTGTTGTCTCCATCGGTGCAATTGATCCACTCGAAACCCGCCGGATCGTTGTCCAAAGCCGCGATTCCCGGCATTTCCCGATAGGCGCTGTTCAAATCCCGAATCAGCGATTGGATCCCCCGGTGGTCGAGGTATTCCAGCAGGTGCCAATCCAGGCTGGCGCTGTATTTCCACTCCGAGGACTGGCCGAAATCGCACCCCATGAAGAGGGTCTTCTTGCCTGGCCAGAACCACATTAAGGCATAAAGCAGGCGGAGTTGGCGCGCCTTATTGGACATCGGCTCACCGGGCATTTTCATAATCATGGAGCCCTTGCCATGCACCACTTCATCGTGGGAAAACACCTGGGTGAAATGCTCGGAGTATTGGTATAGCATGCCGAAGGAGAGCTGGTCATGCTCGTATTTCCGGAAAATCGGGTCCTTGCTGAAATACTGCAGAGTGTCGTGCATCCAGCCCATGTTCCATTTCAGGTCGAAACCAAGGCCGCCCACTTCGGTCGGCTTGGTGACTCCCGGGAAAGCAGTCGATTCCTCCGCAATCATCAGCGTGCCGGGAAACAACTGGTGCACCAGATCGTTGGCTTTGCGCAGGAAGTCAATCGCCTCCAGATTTTCGCGCCCGCCGTATTTATTGGGAATCCACTCCCCTTCCTCCCTCGAATAATCGAGGTAGAGCATGGATGCGACAGCATCCACCCGCAAGCCGTCAATGTGGTAGCGCTCCATCCATGCCAAAGCGGAAGCAATTAAAAAGCCCCGCACCTCGTCCCGGCCGTAGTTGAAGATTAAGGTACCCCAGTCACAGTGAAATCCCTGCCGTGGATCGGCATGCTCGTAAAGCGAGGTGCCATCAAATTCAGCCAAGGCAAAACGGTCGGTCGGGAAATGCGCGGGCACCCAGTCCATAATCACGCCAATCTCGTTTTGGTGCAGGACATCGACCAGATACATGAAGTCTTTGGGAGAGCCGAAGCGGTGGGTCGGCGCGAAAAAGCCCGTCACCTGATAGCCCCAGGAGCCATCAAAGGGGTGCTCCGAAAGCGGCATGAACTCGACATGTGTGTAGCCCATTTTCTGGACGTAGTCCACCAGTTCGGTGGCGAGCTCGCGGTAGCTAAGCGGGCGGTTGGCATCCTCGACCACCGACTTCCAGGAACCGGCGTGGAGTTCATACACCGAGATCGGCGTCTTGAGCCAGTCGGTCTTTTCCCGCCGCTCGATCCACTCGGCATCCTGCCACTCGTAGTCATCCACTTCATAAATAATTGAGGCGTTGTGGGGTGGTGCCTCAAAGAAGGTCGCATAGGGATCGGTTTTTAGCTGCGGATGGCCATCATCCGTGGCAATTTCATACTTGTATTTCATTCCGGATTCCAAGCCGGGGACAAACAGCTCCCAGACACCGGAACTGCCGATCCGACGCATCGGATGGTAGCGACCGTCCCAGTGGTTGAAATCGCCCACCACCGAAACGCGCTGCGCGTTGGGTGCCCACACCGCAAAGGAAGCTCCCTGGGTTCCGCTAATCTCACGCAGATGCGCTCCCATTTTGTGGTGCACCGCAGTATCAGTTCCCTCGCAAATCAAATACAGGTCATCATCACTGATGGTGGGCAAGAAGCTGTAGGGATCGTAGAACTGGCGAATCTCCCCGTTGTAACGCTCCGTCCGCAAACGATACTGGAAAACCTCCTTGCGCCCCTCGATCACGCCCTCAAAGAACCCGTCCTCACTCAGCTTTTTCAAGGGGTAGCGTGGCCCATCCGGTTGCGAGACGTCGACTACTTCACAACTCAGCGCGTCATCCAGATAAGCCCGCACCACCAGGCTTGGCTTGCCGCCCTTTTTCTGGTGAGGGTGCATCCCAAGGATGTCATGCGGCAGCGCACACTTCACTTGAGTGATGGACTTGAGGTCGGCTTTAGTTATAATCACGCATATCAGCAAACAACTCCACTGCGATGTGGCAAGACTCGTTCCTGCTGATAAAAGGCTTGTCGATAGAATTCTGGCTGCTCATATTCCGCCCCCGTGCGAAAATTTGCCTGCTTCACAACGCTATCTCTCTTGACTGCCACCAGTTGGCTGGGCGCGGCCCTGCCCGAGTTGAGCGCACTGGAGCCGCTGGAATTCGACGAGGCCTCGCAAAGACTGGTTGCACGGGGTGATGCGATGCTCGAATATGGGGAGACGCGTCTGCACGCCGACCAAATTATCTACTATCAGGAATTTGGCCTTGCCGACGCGGAAGGTAATGTGGCGGTGTCCGTGGGCGGAAATCGCCTGCTAGCTGACCGGCTCAGTTACGAAACGGGAGAAAATCTTGTCTCGGTGAATTTGCTGCGGACCGGGCAGTGGCCCTACCTGCTGAGCGGCGTTTCCGCTGGTGGCACGACGGAGAACATTTCCATCGAAGGCGCGACTCTCTACTACGGCGAACCCGGACCTTTTGCGCTGAATGTCAGCTCCGACCAGGTCGAATACGTCAGGGATGATTCGGCGGAATATGTAAAGATGCAGGCGGCGACCTTCCGGGTTGGCAAAGTGCCGCTGTTCTTCCTGCCCGGCTATACCTATTACCTCGATGGTTCGCCCTACTATCTGGATTTCGACGGCGGATATGACAGTAAACTTGGAGCCCACGTTCAATCCACTGCCTTATTCCCACTGGGCTCACACACCCGACTGGGAGCCAATTTAGACCTCTACACCAACCGGGGCGTGCTGGTAGGCCCGGCGGCTCAATACCTCTATGATTCAGACCAGCAGCAAATTTTCGGCGCCCTGAGCACCGGATGGATTGATGATCAGGGCAGCGACCGTGAATTAGGGCAGGATATTGTTAATCGGGACATTGATTCCTCGCGGGGCTTTGCCGAATGGCGCCACAAGCATCATATTGGCGAGCGATTCAGCATAACTGCCGAAGCCTCCTACTGGTCTGACTCAGAGGTCACGCGGGACTTCCGCGATGACTATTTCGATTCCAACCAGACTCCGGACAACTTTGCCGAAGCTGCTTACGCCGGCGATAATTTTATCGTCTCTGCTTTTGGCCGCTTTCGACCAAACGACTTCATCCTCACCCAAGAGCGGCGGCCGGAATTACGCTTTGATTTGCTGCCGGTGCCGGTTTTTCAGACCGGCGCCTACCACAAGGCATCAGCTAGCTACGTCCAGTTGCGGGAAAATTATGATTTTTTCAATATCAATGCCCCCGGCGGTGTTCGCACCGGCAAATCCGACCGCTACGACCTGACCTACCGTATCGAACGCCCCATCACCCCCACCCCCTGGCTCACCTTCACCCCGCTGGCCGGCGCCCGATTTACTGCCTACGAAAATCAGCAAATAGATCCTCTACTTCTCGGCGGCACCCCCCTACTCGACGACAGCTTCAACCGGGACATCTATGAACTCGGATTTGATTTGGAGATGCGAGCTTTCAGTAGTTTTGACACCGTGAACAGCACTTGGGATGTCGATGGCCTGCGCCACATCCTGCGCCCGGTGGTCCGCTATCGCTACTATTCGGACCCGAATGATGTGAACGAGATCGCGGCCATCGACCGCGATGTATTCGATTTGGACCGCCCCCTGCTTGACCTCAGCAACCTGCGGAATATTGATCAAATATCGGAGCAGCACCTGACGCGTTTCGGCGTGGAGAATTTATTTCAGACTCGGGCCAATGGCTATGGTTCGCGCACGCTGGCTGCCTTAAACTTCTACCAGGATGTTCTGTTTGATCGTGGCACTCGTTTTGACGGAGGTGACGAAGACACCCTGAACGCAACCTGGGTGGAGCTAATCCTCGAGCCGGCACCATGGCTGAAATTCGATCTGGCCTCACGCTTCCGCACCGAGAGTATGAAACTTGAAGAACTGCGCACGCGCACCACCCTACGCAGCGGCGAAATCTGGGAGCTGGGCCTGTCCAATACCTTACTCAACGACCGAATTGATCAATACCGAATGGACTTCATTTATCGCGTCAATGAACGTCACGCATTCCTGTCCGACTTCCGCCTGGATGCCAGGACGGGTGACCTCACCCGGGTCCAGTTGGGTTGGCGCACCCGCCTCGGTAGCACCTGGCAACTAGTTTATCTCCTGACCTTCAGGGATGGCGCGCAGCGTGAGAGTGATGTCCTCTTCAGTGTGCGACTCAATCTGGCCGAACCGAACGCCCAATAGCCGATTATGGAAGAAGCACTTATCCCCAGCAATGATTACGCGATCCGCCTACCCGCATTTGAAGGACCACTGGACTTGCTGCTTTACCTGATCCGACGGAACGAAGTCGATATTTACGATATTCCCATTCAGCGAGTCACCGAACAATACGTCGAGATCCTTGGCTCGATGGAACAGCTGGATCTTGAAATTGCCGGCGAGTTTTTCGTCATGGCCGCAACGCTGATGTATATCAAAAGTCGCCTGCTTTTGCCGAAAAAAGACCAGGCAGCCAACGCCGACGTAGAGGATGAGGAACTGGATCCGCGCTGGGAATTAGTCCAGCAACTGCTGGAATACCGCAAATTCAAGGAAGCGGCCGAGGACATCCAAAAGCTCATTTTAAATAGTAACGATCTTATTGCCCGAATCGGCCCCAAAGAATCAGTCGAAGCCGCCGAGCGACCGCTCAAGCCGGTGGACCGGGTGGATCTATGGAATACCTTCAATCAAGTGCTCCGGCGCTTGGCGGAACGTATCACCGAAGGCGAGATCCACGCCGAACAAGTGACGGTTGCCGACCGCATGGAGCTGATCCTAACCCGCATCAAAAATGAACCCAGCTTCCTGTTTTCTGAACTATTTGAATCCACCACCACCTTGACCACCATCGTGGCTTCCTTCCTGGCAGTACTCGAACTCTGCAGATTAGGGAAAATTCACTTGCAGCAGGATCGATCCTTTGCCGACATACGCTGCGAAAGAGTGGAATAATTTGCCATCTCCGTTCTCCTGCGCACTTTAGAATTGATGAAACGTCTACCGCACCAGCCAAACAAAACGGAGCAAAAACCCAAGACGCATCTGCTGGGGGTCGGCCTCGACCACACCGATGGGCACAAGCGCATCACTCAAGCGGAAAGATTCGCGATTGTCGGCGGCTCAGAGGAGACCCATGGCCGGATGACCGAGACCGTGGTAAAGACTTTTGAGACGCTTGACCGTAAAGGTAAAACCCTTGAGCAGGTTGAAAAACAGGAGTTGGCCGAAATTATTCATAAAAACACGCCTGAATAAGGTCCAGGCCCCACACACTACTTGACAGTCTTCACCTACAATCTATTAAGTTCAGCTCATGAGTGATACCCCCGATAAGCCAACAAACCCTTTCTTGGAAGGTCAGGAAGAATCAAGCGATAAGAAATCACCTTGGTTCGTGACGCCGATGGGCGACAAAAAAGAAGCCCAAAAGGACGACACAACAGAGGACAAGCAAGATCAGGGCGCAAAGAAGATCAGATTGCAGCCTGGCGAGCACCAACAATCTGAAGCGGCTGAGAAGCCCGCCGCGCAACCGCAGCAGGCCGCGCCGAAGCCCGTAGCGCCGAGGCCAGCAGCTGCGAAGCCAGCCGCGCCGAGGCCAGCGACTTCCAAGCCCAGTCCGACAGCATCGAAGCCACGTGCTAAGCCGAGTGCTGTAGCGGGCCTGACGTTTGACGATGATCAGTCCAGCAAAGTTTCAACGCCGATGCTCGCTCTGGACGCTCTGGCGGCGGTGATTGCGGTCACCTTTGCGGCTCTCATTCTCCACGATCTTTGGCCCTTCTTCTAATCAATCCCGAAAAATAATACAATATGTCTGATAAAATAACCGAACTCGACAGTTCAAATTTCGAAGCCACGCTGACCGCGGGATCCGCGCCTGTAGTGGTCGACTTCTGGGCACCTTGGTGTGGCCCCTGCAAAGCGATTGCCCCTATCCTGGAAGAGCTTGCGGATGAACTCGGCGATGCCGTTAAAATTTGCAAAGTAAACGTCGATAACAATAGCGACATCGCCGGAAAATATGAGATCCGTGCCATTCCCACCATTCTGATCTTCAAAGACGGGAAACTTGCCGACACCGTGGTCGGCCTCTCCTCCAAGGAGGATCTCAAAGCCAAGATCGCTTAGTTTTTTCTTTGGCAAGACATCCGCCCCCTAAAGCAACGCACTCGGATCCCGCAAGTAGGGACTCCGCTTGCGGATGTCGCGAATACCCGCAGACTGAAGGGTAGTTGCTCGCAAAGCAGCGGAGGGTAAGGAAACCAGTTGCCCAACTAAAAAAAGGGGGGTCAGACTTCCACGGCCAAAACCTGTTTTGGACACTAGTGCCCCCTCTCATGAATGCGTTTCACTTCATCCAGTTCCTTAGTCAGGATATCGATACGGCTTCGCCGTTCCGCTACGGAATATCTGGATTCAAAGCTTATTTGATTGAATCATGACCGCCGGGCAAACACCCGGCGGTTTTTTGGGGGACCCCATCAAAGGAGCCGTTGGTGAAATAAACGATCAGGCCGCTGTCTTCCTGCGCGATGTCCCTGCGGACCTGCACGAACAAGCTGGCGTGACTCTGGAAGGCGCGGGCATCACGTCCGTGCTGCTGCAACTCGCGAGCGATTTGCTCGGTATCCAGCCGCTCGTCATCTTTTATGCGTTCCGAACGATAGATCGCTCCGAGATAAATCCGGTCGGCCAGCGCCAGCGCGGTGGTGAATTGTGACTCGAAGCGATTGGTCACCGCACTATTGCTGCGCGGCTCGAAGCAGGCCGTCAGCTTTTTGCCGGGATAGGCGGCACGCAGTGCTTCAATCGCCTCTGCCACCGCGGTCGGGTGATGCGCAAAGTCCTCAATCACCACCCAATCCGGAGTCCGGGCCAGCACGTCCTGCCGCCTTTTGACCCCATGGAAATCTTTCAAACTGGTAAGATCGAACTGCTTCGGATCGCTCACGCCGCTGGCGAGTGCGGCAGCCAAGGCGGCCATCGCAGCGTTGCGCGCATTGAAGCGTCCATGCTGCGACCAGTGCAGCTCCGCCCAGAGGGAGCCTTGCCAAAACAGTTTAAACGCGGCGCCCCCCGGCCCGTCAGAGAAATCGGCGATGCGCAGGTCATTCTCCTCACCCATACCCACCCGGAAAACTTGGGTCCAGGGCACGGGTAGCAGACTCAGCAAATTCGCATCGTCGCCATTGATGAGCACATGACCGGAGCCGGGCACGATTTTCAGAAAATGGCGGAAGCTGCGTTTCACATCCTCCAGGTCCCGGAAGATATCCGCATGGTCGAATTCCAGGTTGTTCAGTACCGCCACCTGCGGACGGTAGTGGATGAATTTACTCCGCTTATCAAAAAAGGCCGAATCATACTCATCACCCTCAATCACAAAGGGGCTCCCCTGCCCCAGGCAAGCCCCGCCGGGCAGATCATGGGGCAGCCCGCCGATCAACCAACCTGGCTTCACTCCGTTCCGCTCCAGTAAATACGCCGTCAGCGATGAGGTGGTTGTCTTGCCATGCGTGCCGGTGATCACGACGGGGATACGCCCGGCCAGAACGGTGTCGTGAAATAACTGCGGCAGCGATACATAAGCCAGGTCCGATTGATTCAGCACCCATTCCCCCTCCTGGTTACCACCGAGGTAATAACCGCGGAAGGTATCGTGTGATAGCTTGGGAAGAATCCCGTTCTCTATCCACCACAGCCCGGGCCATTTGTCCCGCATGCCATTATAGATATAATCACGGGCTTCGGGGTCGTTAACCGTATTTGAGGAACCGATATAGTA
>PXBU01000055.1 GCA_003566795.1 Puniceicoccaceae bacterium
CTACCGCGTGCTGACCTGGCCACTCACGCTCACGCCCGTCCGCTCCGGCGAGCAAGCGCTGGAATTTGAGTTTGGCTTGACGGCGCGCGTGCCGGACCGGGACCGCAACCGCGACAGCTCGAGGCGCTCGCCCTTCGGTGGCAGCATGCTGGAGGATTTCTTTGGCCGCACCGAGCGGCTAAACGTCGCCACTGACGCGCACTCGATCAACGTCCGCCCACTGCCGGAGGCGGGACGCCCGGCGAGCTTTTCCGGCGCGATTGGTGAATTCTCCCTGGAGGTCGGCGCGGATACCGACCAAGCGCAGCAGGGCGAGCCCATCATGCACTCCGTCGTGCTGCGCGGCCACGGCAACTTCGAACGCATCAACGGCCCGAGCTTTCCGCAGCATGACCACTGGCGACATTTTTCACCGGAAAAAAAGTTCGAGCCCAGCGATTCGCTCGGCCTGAGCGGCAACCTGCGCTTTGATTATATCTTTGTGCCGCAGCAATCCGGCAGCTTGCAGCTACCCGAGACCCACTTCAGTTATTTCGATCCGGTGCAGGAGGAATACATCGAGCTCAGTGCGCCACCCCTTCCCGTCGAGGTCGCGGCACCGGCAGGCAGCGCCTTGCAGCCCCCCACAAGCCACGCCCCGGAATTGCCGGGGAGTGATCTGGAGCTGTCCAGGTCGCTCACAGCTGAAGAAGCCTTTTTGACGCTCGACTACCGCCCCCGGCCTGCGCGACCCATTGGACTGGCCGTTTTACACAGTCCGGCCTTCATCGCGCTCAATACCGGCACTGGCATACTTATCCTCGGCAGTGCTATCGCTCTCAGCATTAGAAAGCGCCGCCGCGCCGACCCCACCTACCCGATTCGCACCGCCGCTAAACAGGCCCTCAAGCAAGCCCGCCAAGCCTATCAGCAGGCAGCCCAACAAGGCGACGCGGAAGCATTCTACCGCTCCGGCCAGCAAGCTGTCCGGCACGCGGCCACCATCAAAACCGGCCACCCCATGCAAAGCGCGGAAAGCGCCGACATCGCCGCGCTGCTGAGTGACCCAGCCGCGCAGGACTGCCGGGCATTTTTCGCAGCTGCCTACGCCCACCGCTTTGGTCGGCACTCGCCCAGCAATCTCAACGCGGCGCAGCAGCAACTGGACAACATTCTCCAAGCACTATGAAGCTCCGATCTATCCTCATTTTCTCGCTGCTGGCGGCATTCGCGCACGGCGACGATGCCTTTCAGCAAGGTCTTGCCGCGTATGAAAATTCTGAATACGAGGTCGCCAGCCGTGCCTTTGAAACGGCTATCGCAACGACGGGCACCGGCGCGGCCCACCACAATCTGGCCCTGGCACTCTTTCAGCAAGGCCAGCACGGCGAAGCTGCCTGGCATCTGGAACGGGCGCGGCTACTCAAGCCCGGCGACGAGGGATACGCATTCAAGCTGGAGGCCCTGCGGCAACAACTGGGCCTGGAGGATCCCGCACCCGCCTGGCACGCCGCCGCCAGCCAGGCGCTCAGCCAGCGCGGATGGATCATTTTGTTGAGTGTTTGCTTTTGGTTCACCGTGGCCGCCTGTTGCTTGCCCTATGCGGGCGGCTACCGGAGCAATCTCCCCATCAATGCCATTCGCGCCGTCAGTCTGATCGGGCTGCTCACCGCCAGCACCGCCCTCTACCTCAACCGGGGCCTCTCCCAGCAGGGCATCGTGCTCAGTGAGGCACCCGCCACACTGCATGCCGCCCCCGCAGCCGCCGCCCCCAAGGTCGGCCTGGCCCGCCCCGGCGAACGCGGACAAAAAATCGATCAACATGGCGACTACCGGCAGATCAAGACCGAAGGCGGGGCCCGCGGCTGGATCAACGCAGCAGAGTATCGACTACTCCTGCCTGCGCCCAAATAAAACTCCGGGGAGCGTAGCCGCAGCGCGACAGCGATGCCGAACCCAGACCTAAAGCCATTTTACCACGGACACGGAGACCACCATTCAACCAAAAAAGTAGTCGGAGTGATTCATCCTCCGACCGAACGCAAGGAAACGCCCCGAACTCCCGCTTGCCATAGAACGTTCTGCCCCGTCGGAAACTCTCCGGTCAATACGCACGCCCCAGCCGCTGCGGGTCGCGGGATGAATCCTCGCGACTACGGAGATCCGCCGAATTACGTCATCAAGCATCAACGATCAACACACTCTCCCCCGCCCCCTCTGCGGTTGAACCCAGCCGCAGCCGAGCCGCCACTCCTGGGCCGTTCTTGCATTCTCAAAGGAGGAGAATAATGAGGGGATGGCGGAACTTTGTCGGCATAAGCGGCTGCCCAGCGTAGTGCGCCGCTTCAGCAAGCACTCCGAGCGTGTGGTGCGGCGGGCTATGTCAGGCAAGCCAGCGAGCGTAGCCTAAAGTGGCGGTGCTTGTTTTTTTGTGAAACGGGTGTGCCGCTTGCCCGCTGCGGAGCGCTTGCTGAAGCTGCGCGCTACGACCAACTCAGGTCTCAAGTCTCCGCCCTCATCCCTCAGAAGTCCCTCCCCCACTCCTGGGTCGTCGAATCGAGGGATAAACCCTCTCGCTACAGAAAATAAAAGACTTTCTGACCGTGCTCCGGTTTTGCTGGCTCGAAGTTTCGCAAAGAACCTTGCCAACCCCACATAAGCCGCCAGAATACTGGGAACAACACTCAGCCCGCTCAGTCATAGTTTTTACGTCCCGGCGTATTGACTTCAAGGGTGCGGCTAAGACAGAAACCAGCACTTTAATCCAACCACAACACCCCGCATATCTCATGAATCGTTCGTTCCAAATTTCCCGCCGTTCGTTCCTTCGCCGTTGCTCAGCGATTGCCGCCGCGACTGGCCTCCCACTTTGGTATGTGCAGAGCCAAGCCGCCCATGCGGAGGGCACTGCCACCGGGATCACCTCGCCCAACGAGCGGCCTCGCGTCGCGCTGATCGGCTGTGGTGGCCGGGGCACTGGCGTGAGCCGTAACTCGATGCAATTTGCCGACGTCGTCGCTCTGTGCGATGTCGATCAAAACCAAATCGACCGCAGAATGGAGCGTTTCACGGTGAACGGCAAAAAGCCCGACACCTACCGCGATTTCCGCGAACTCCTGCAGCGCGACGATATTGATGCTATCGTCAACGGCACCCCGGATCACTGGCATAGCTTGATCAACATCGCGGCGGCCAAAGCAGGTAAGGATATTTACTCCGAGAAGCCACTCACCCTGACAATCGATGAGGGGCGGCACGTGATCAAGGCTGTGCGCGAGAACAACCGGGTGCTGCAAACCGGCACCCAGCAGCGTAGTATGCAACGCTTCCGCCTCGCCTGCGAGTTGGTGCGCAACGGACGCATCGGAAAACTCAAGCAGGTCAATGTCTGGCTGCCGGCCGGCCTCCGCCAGGGCCAGACCGGACGCCCGGAAGAAGAACAGACGAAGGCACCCTTCAAGCCGCAACCGGTACCATCGTCACTTGACTGGGACTTCTGGCAGGGCCCGGCCGAGGCGCACGACTACATGTTTGAGCGCTGCCACACCTGGTTCCGCTACTGGTATGAGTATTCCGGCGGCACGATGACCGACTGGGGTGCCCACCACATGGATATCGGCTACTGGGCGATTGGCCAGGCCGCGCCGAATCGCGTCGAGAGTAAAGCGCTCTCACAGCCCCTCCCCGGCGGCTACACCGTGATCGCCGACTACGAAGTCAAGTTCACCTACCCTAATGGGATCATTTTCAATGTGCGCTCGACCCGCGACGACAATCCATTTGGAGGCATCGTGAACCGCGACGGACAGCGCAACGGCATTCGGTTTGAAGGCTCGGATGGTTGGATTTGGGTCAACCGCAGCTCCATCGAGGCCAGTGATCGCGACCTGCTCCGCCAGCCACTCCCCGAAGATGCCGAACGTCTCTACACCAGCAATGACCACATCGGCGACTTCTATGCGTGCATGCAGACGCGCGAAGACCCCATCTGCAATGTCGAAACCGGCCACCTCTCGTCGAATGTCTGCCACCTGGGCGCCATCTCGCTGCGCACCGGTAACGACCTTAACTGGGATATTGAGAACGAAGTCTTCACCGGCGAGCATGCGGCGGAGGCCAACAAACACATCGCCCGTGAAATGCGTGCCCCCTACGATTACGACTTTATTTAAACAGTGAAACGCGGCGCCTTCCTCAAACGCAGCCACCATCCGCAGCTCAATGCCTTCATTCAGGGCTGGCACCTCGACGAATTCTTGTGGTATTAAATCATATGGAAAAACCACCTCTCACCAGCGCCGAGAAGAAGAAACTCCGTGGCATGGCCCAGCGCCTCAAGCCACTGGTGCATATCGGCAAACACGGCTTGACCGAATCCGTGCTGGCCGAAATCGAGACGGCACTCACCAAAAACGGACTGATCAAGATCCGCTTCGAGCGCGACCGCGCAGGCATCCAAACACTCTGCAGCGAGATCACCGAAAAGACAGGAGCCGAGCTCGTCGGCGGCGTCGGCAAAACCGCCGTCTTCTTCCGCGACATGCCGGAGGAAGAAACGGAGCCTGCGGAGTAGGTCGCAACCTCACCGCAGGGCTTCCTTATCCCCTGACATCAGCGTCGTCGAACCGCGAAGCCATCTCCCCAGTGGAGCCTGCGCTCGCGCATGGCACCATCGCCGTTCAGGCGATGGCTCCGATACGCCCGAGAGGCCCATCTATCAATCTAAGGGCCGCCCACTTTTCTGGGCAGATGAAAGCTATTTGGATTCCGTGAATTGTATGGGTGTCCTATAGCTTCTCGGCTAGCTCACAAATGCTTGACTCGATAAGTCATATACAGTCATATGACAGCATGAAACATGCAAGAATTTTTGCCAATGGTCGCAGTCGAGCTGTCCGCATTCCCTCCAAGTGGCTTAAAGGTGCGGATGAGGTTGAGATTTCTAACGAAGGCGACCGAATTATACTAACACCCATCCGTCCCACACTCGGCGAACTGGCCCAATCCTTCGCAAAGGATCCGGTTATAATTCCCCGCAAGGCACAAACCAAGACGGAACCTAAGCGCATTCAATTATGATCCTCCTGGACACCTCTGCCGCGATTTTTTTACTGCGTGGGGAGCAGCCACCCATGGCCGTTATCGATCACACCATTGGTCTCTCTTCCGTAGTCGAAATGGAGCTGTGGCTCGGCGTGTTTCACGGTGGCAGCAAGAAAGAGCATTCACGCGTCACATCATTTTTAGATGCGGTGCGCGTTTTTTCGTTTGATAGCGAAGCAGCCAGCCGGACGGCAAAAGTAATGGCTGAACTTTGGTCGAATGGAAAGCCCATCGGTGATTTTGATGCTCAAATAGCGGGGCATGCATTAGCCCTTAAACTACCGCTATTAACTCACAACACCAGGCATTTTAGAAGGGTTGGCGGCCTCGAACTGATTCCCTGGGAATAACCGCTTTAAACTGGCATTTGACGATTTCCCAGCTACACTCCCGAACATGAACAAAAAACGACTCCTCATTCCGATTCTCATTTGCCTCAGTTCCTCATTTGCCGGATTAACGGCATCACCTTCGATGGGTCGAGGGGGGCCTGAGCAGCGGCCAGCCGTGCGCGATGTCGAAGAAGCGCCGGAACAACGAACTTCCCGCTTGAACCGCATCATGGGGCGCGGTGACCGGGAGACGCCCGCCGCAGATCAAGCGGAAACACGACCAGAGCGTGCCGCCGCACAACAAGAGCGCGCTGAAACAGCGCGGGAGCGCGTTCGTGGTGAGCGCGACACCACCGCCGCAGATCAAGCCGAAGCTCGGCGTGAGCGTGCCGAAGCACAGCGTGAGCGTGCTGAATCGGCACGGGAGCGCAGCGAAGCCGCTCCAGCCGCAGAAGAACGTCGTCCCGGCTTTTTGAGGCGGATCTTTGGCGGAGGGAGCAGTGCCGACGAGGAGGCAGCTCAGCCCGGCGCGGAGGCTCGTGCAGCGGGCCAACAAAGAGCACAGGAAGCCCAGGGGAAATTTAGCACCGAGGAACGGGCCGTCTTGGAAAACTGGCAGCGCGGCCAGGCCGACCAGAGGCCTTCCGAGCGAAGGCTGCCGCCTGGCTTACAGAGAAAAGTGGACCGTGGCGGCGAACTGCCGCCTGGTTGGAAAAAGAAACTGGCGGTAGGCGAAAGGCTGCCGGAGGAATACGAAACCAAAACCCAAAGCTTGCCGGATGAGGTGATCCAACGCCTCCCGCAAAGCGTCGAGGGCACCGAGATTTTACAAATCGGCGACGAGGTCATCCGCGTCATGGACAATACCCGCGAGATTGTCGACATCCTGGGTCTCAGCCGCGGCCGGGCGGAATAGTCATTGATGGAAATCATCGAACATAACGGACTACGGTTGCACCGCTGGAGCTGCGGCCCCTCGAACTATCTGGCTAACCCTGCACAAGGAGCCCGGCTGATGAACTGGAACCTGCGGATGGCCGACGGCAGCGTGCGGGATGTCATTCATTGGCCGGAAGCGGCAGACTACCAGAACCTCGCCTCCGTAGCGGGCGGCAACAGCATCCTCTTTCCGTTTGCGGGGCGCAGCTACCACAAGGGAAAAGTGGATGAGTGGAAGGATCCCCGGGGTGGTGTCCACCCGATGCCACAGCACGGCTTCGCCCGTGACTCGAAGTTTGAAATTGTCGCTACCAGCGAGCAGGGCTTTGTCGCGGAGTTGAAGCCGAACGAAGCCGCCCGCGAAGCCTATCCCTTTCACTACCGTTTCACGGTGCGATACGAGTTCGAACAGTTGTGCTTTCGGGTCTACCTCCAGCTGGAAAATTTCGATGAGGCACCGATTCCATGGTCTGCCGGGCACCACTTCTATTTCACTCTGCCCTGGCATGCGGGGCTGGCGCGCAAGGATTATCGCTTCGAGATTCCCGCCAAAAAATGCTTCCTTCCCGCCCCGGATGGCTCGCTGGAGCTGGTCAAGCCGCTGGAGGCCACCAGCAGCTGCGACCTGCCGGAAAACAACGAGCGCATCTTCACCAAACTGAAAGGCAACCTCGCAAATTTCGGCCCAAACAATGGGGAGGAGGACATTGGCGTCCGCTTGCTAAAAGACAGCGACACCTATTCTCAGTGGAATAGTTTCGTGACCTGGACCGAAGCCACCGACAGCCCTTTTTACTGCGTCGAGCCCTGGATGGGGCCGCCCAACAGCCCCGAGCATGGCAAGGGCCTGCACCTGGTCAACCCCGGCCAAAGCGCCGAGTTCGGCGTGGAAGTGGCCCTGCTCTGATCGCGTTTAAAATATTTTTTCAATGGTTGTAGCGGAACGGGGAACCCGTTTCGAAACGATCTCGCGACGGGCGTCGAAACGGCTTCGCCGTTCAGCTACGATTTTTTGGTTTTTTTGGCCCTGCTCTAGAGAAATTAAACGCTCGAAATGACAGCGCAAGCCGCCACACTCCCCAACTTCCATTATGAAGATCATCATTGTAGGCGCAGGTGAAGTCGGCAGCAACCTCAGCTTAGTGCTGGCAGAGGCCGGGCACGACGTGACGCTCATCGAGCAGTCGGACAGGCGTTGTCGCAAACTGGATGAGGAGCAAAATGCCCGCATCGTTACCGGTAATGGCAGCTCGGCCCGCCAACTGGTGGAAGTTGGTGTGGGCAAGTGCGATGCCTTCCTCGCGATGACCAGCGACGACCGCACCAATATCATTTCCTGCTCATTGGCCAAAGGGCTGGGGGCGAAGAACACCATCGCGCGCATCCACGACGAAACCTATAGCGATACCTCCGTCATCAACTACCAGTTGCATTTCGGGATCGACCTGCTGGTCAATCCCGAGGCGATCTGCGCGGTCGAACTGGCCAAGGAGATCCGTAGTGCCGGCCGGGTCGTGGTGGAGCAATTTGCGCGTGGGCAGATCGAGGTGCAGCGCCAGCGTGTCGCCCGGGGCTCACGCCTGATCGGCAAGAAGCTGAAAGACCTGAAGCTCGACTCCCAGGTCCGTATCGGCTACGTGCACCGTGGCGAGGAAACCGAGATCGCCCATGCGGAGACCTCCCTGGAGGAAGGCGATGTCGTGACCCTCTTCGGACACCCGGAGGTGCTCTTCGCGATGCGTGACAAATTTGACCCGAAGCAGAAAGTTGAAGTTGCGCGGGTGGTCATCTTTGGCGGCAGCGAGACCGCCATCAACTTGATCCACCTGCTGAAAAATCCACGCTTTAAAATCCGGGTCATTGAGAAAGATAAAAAACATTGCGACCAGCTCGCGGAGCGCTTCCCGCATGTCACTGTGATCAATGGAGATGCCACCTCCATCCGCCTGCTGGAGGAGGAACAGATCGGGAGTGCCGACTACTTTGTAGCCTGCACCAAAGACGACGAGGAGAATATCATCACCTGCATCCAGGCCTCCAAGCTGGGAGCCGAGCACGTGCAGCTCCTCATCAACAAGGGCGACTACGACGACCTGTTGGGCCTGCTGCAAAACCGGCTGGATATCGAGGTAGCCGTCTCACCACGCCGGGCGACGGCTGAGTTCATGCAACGGAATCTTTCCGACAAGTCGGTGGCGCTACTGGCCGAAATGCCGGGCGGCAGTCAGGTGCTCGAAATCCGCATCAGCCATTCCAGCCCAGCCATCGGCCGCACCATCAAAGATCTCCATCTCCCCGCGGGCTGCCTGCTGGTGGCCCTGCTGCATAAATTCAAAGCGAAAGTTCCGGCAGCTGATGACAAGATTCTGGCCGGCGACCGTGTCGTCGTGATCACCTCGGGTGAAAAACAAAAAGAGATCACCAAAGCACTCGTTTAAGACGTGAACACCGCGATTATCTTCAAGCTGATGAGCATGGTGCTGCTGGCACTATGCATGGCTTTCCTGTTGTGCATCGGCGCGGGTCTGGTGATGGGCGAATCCCTGCAGGACCGCTCGATCATCGCTTTCGGAGTGACCATTGGGGTATCGGTCCTACTGGCGGTGGTGTTCCACTTGCTGGGCCGAAAAGGTGAGGCCAAGCTCTATCGGCGTGAAGCCCTCTGCGCGATCGGGCTTTCCTGGATACTTGCCTCCCTAATCGGCGCGATCCCCTACATGCTGACAGTGGAACATTGCGACGTATTCGACGCGCTCTTCGAGAGCACCTCCGGACTCACGACGACCGGCGCGACGGCCTTTACCAACTTCCATGAATTTCCGTCCAGCCTGCTCTTCTGGCGTTCACTCAGTCAATGGATGGGTGGTCTGGGTGTGATTGTGTTCTTCGTGGCGATCCTGAGCTCGCTCGGCGTCGGGGCCAAGATCCTTTTCACGAACGAGTCCACGGGCACTTCCACCGACTTCGACCAGGGCCGCATCCAGCACGGTGCCTTTGTGTTGCTGGTCTATTATCTGGCGATCTCCACTGCCTGTGCCTCCGCCTACCGCCTGGCGGGTATGGACTGGTTCCAAGCCATCAATCATATGATGACCACTGTCGCGACTGGGGGCTTCAGTCCGGAGGCCGGGAGCATTGCCGACTTCAACAGCCCCCTAATTGAGTGGATTGCGATCTTCTTCATGGCGTTGGGTGCGACAACCTTTCTCTTCGTGATCCGCCTTTTTCGCGGGCAGACCCATATCCTCCGCCACAATAACGAAGTCTACTGGTTTCTCAGCATTCTGCTCGCGAGCACGGCTCTGCTCACCCTTTTTCTGGTCGATTTGACTGGCGAGCTACCTGGATACGATAGCATCCGGACCGCAGCCTTTCAGGCCACAGCGATCATGACCACCACCGGCTACGCCTCAGCCGACTTTGATACCTGGCTGCCACCCGCCAAGATGCTGCTGATCATCCTGATGTTTATCGGCGGGTGCTCTGGCTCGACCGCCGGGGGTGTCAAGGTGGTTCGCATCGCAGTCGCAGTGAAGGCCGCGTTGCGCAGCATCACCCACTCCTTCCGCCCGAATATGACCATCTCCTTGAGTATGAGCGGCCAGAAGCTCGGCGAGAGTGCCATCCATAGCGTCGTCCTCTTCCTAACACTGATGGTTGTGCTGCAGATCTTGTCGATGCTGCTGGTCTCCGCGATGGAGCCGGAATTGAGCTTCTTGAGCGTCTTCTCCTGCGTGCAGTCGACGCTCTTCAATATCGGCCCCGGCTTTGAAGCGGTGGGGCCGATGGAAAACTTCCACTTCCTAAACGCCAGCACCAAGGCCTTGCTGAGCTTACTGATGATTGTGGGCCGCCTCGAACTCTACGCGGTGTTGGTGCTGTTTGTCCCCTCGTTCTGGAAAAGGTTTTCCTAAAGAAACCAAAGAAATCACCCGGCCCACTATTGCCATAGCTCAACCGAGGACTATAGTCCCTGAAAATGAATCCTTCAGCGAAGATCGAATCTGACGGAAACTCCATGCTCTTACGGGCATCGGCCAAGCGCCTGTTTGAGAGTTTGATGGAGCAGACGCCGGATCGGATTTACATTAAAGATAAGAAGAGCCGCTTCGTTGCCGCCAGCCAGGCGCTGGTTGAAATGCACGGATTGAAGGAACGACACGAGCTGGATGGGCTAACAGATTTTGACTTATTCTCCCACGAGCATGCGCAGCAGGCTTACGATGATGAGCAGGAAATCCTGCGTACGGAAAAGCCCATCATCAACCGTATCGAGAAAGAGACTTGGGACGACGGCTCGATCACCTGGGTCTCTTCCAGTAAAGGACCACTCTATTTGGCCAACGGCAAGCTGGCGGGCATCATCGGAATCTCGCGTGATATCACCGCCGAGCGGGAGGCGCAAATCAAACTGGCCGAGAGCGAAAATCAGTTGCGTGAGCAGAATGCGATTTTACGCTCGGACTACGAAAGTGCGCACAAGGTGCAGTCGGTGATGATCCCCGGGCGGGTGCCCCATGTAAAACACGTCGACATCGGCTACCTTTGGAAGCCGATGACCGCGGTCGGGGGCGATATCTTCAGCTTCCCCCGCAACCCCAATAATTGCCTCCTCTTCTATATGGGCGATGTATGCGGCCATGGGGTCACGGCCGCCTTCTACACCGTACTGATCAAATACCTGACCTCACACAGTGGCGAAGTTTACACCGAGAACCCGCAAGACTTCCTCAACTCAGTCAACCATGAGCTCAGTGGACGGCTGAATGAGGGCTTCGTCACCGGACTGGCGGGGCACTTCAGCCCCCGCAAAAAGAATGGGAGTCGTAAGCTTATTCTCTCGCACGCCGGGCACCGGCAGGTGTTGGTCTATCGGCGGGCGACCAAAAAGTGTGAGCTGGTCCAGCTGCCGGGTGGAACGGTCATGGGCATCCCCGGCGGGAGCGCTTCCAAGGCCAAGAGCATTGAATTGAGTGTCGGTGACAGGTTTTTTGCCTTTACGGATGGGATCGTCGAGGCGTCCGATCCGCAAGGTGAGGAGTTTGGCATGCAGCGCTTGATGCAATGCTACGAGGAGCATGCTGATGTGAACGTTCAGGCGGCACAGGAGAAGATCTACGACATCGTGGCTGATTTTACCGGCTCAGTCATTCAGCAGGATGACATCACCATGCTCGCGTTTGAGTTAACTTAGTGGCTTTTCTCTGCGGATAAACTGGTCCACCACGCTCAGCATGTAGGCGGCAGCGGTCTCTGCCCGCAGCACATTGTCTCCCAGGCGGACGGGGACAAAGCCATTTTCACGCAGCGCCGCGTATTCACCGCTGGTAAAGTCCCCTTCCGGCCCGACCGCCAGGACGATGCTTTTCGGCACCCCGGCAGCATACAGGGTATCCAACAGCAAGCGGGAACCCGCCTCCAGGCTGGCAACGATCCGTAACTCATCGGCTCCTGCGGGCTTGGCAGCCAACCAATCCTCCATTGCAACCGGGGCCAGCACCTCCGGTAAAAAGACCAGCCCGCACTGCTTGGAAGCCTCGATCATCGTCGCCCGCCACTTCCCGACTTTTCCATCCACCCGCTCCTGTGGAATATGCACCTCGCTCTGGCGGGTGTAAACGGGCTGGAAAGTCGAGACACCAATCTCAGTCAGAATGCGTAGCGTCAGGTCCATGGCCCGGCTCTTGGGCAGGGCTTGCAACAGGGTGACCTGATGCTGCGGCACGGGCGCCACTTCCACCTGATCGACCGCGACCACCGCCGCGCGGGCATCGGATCCGCTAAGACGACCGATGTAGCGTCGGCCCTTGCCATCGAGCACCTCGACGCCATCGCCCACCCGGGCGCGGAAGACTTTCATCAAGTGATGGCTCTCGCGCTTATCCAGCCGGATCGAGTGCTCCAACACCGCTGCCTCGGGGAAAAGAAATGTGCGATAGTGCGCCATGGTTGTTGGTAATCGAAATTGAATTGGTCGAAGTCGAAAACTTTGATCTTTCGTTGATCCTATATTTAAAATACGGAAAAGCTAGTTGGATCCTCCACTGACCTCCCGCTGCAGCTGGGCCAGAGCGATACGAATCTTGCCAAAGCTGATTTGCTCGCCCGCCGCTTCATAAATCGGACGCAGCGCCTCAATCCCGTGCTCGGCCACAGCCTCGCGAATCCGAGCCAGCTCCGCCTCACTGACGAGCCCGTCCACGCTGTCCAACTTTCCGGCTTCGACGCAATTAGCCAGATGCACCTCAATCGTGCTGGTATTGAGCCCGCGCACAGCGGCGATGGCCTCAACGTCTTTGCCCTCGCGGAACAGCTGCAAGCTGGCGAGTGAAGTGCCATTGACGTCGTTCGGGTCTTTTGGCTTCCGTATCCTCGGAGCGGGGTCGAGGAAGCCGTCGGGTTCGAATTCACGGGGGTCGTTTTCCAGTAACCACTCGTCAATCACTTCGATGAATTGTCCGCCGTAATCTTTGAGCTTGCGCTGGCCGACCCCGGGGATCGACAAGAAGGCAGTCTCGTCACGCGGATAGCGGCGCGCCATCTGGCGCAACGCCACATCCCCAAAAATCACGTAGGGCGGCACGCCGCGCGCGTCGGCCAGCTCCTTGCGCATCTTGCGCAGCACTTCAAAGAGTCCTTCGTCGCACTCAATCGCGCTGGACTTCGCCTTCGTGCGGGCGGCAGGCGTCACCCGCGTCCGGATCGGCTTCATGCGGAACGCTCGCCGCTCCTTGAGGGCACGCCCAGCCTCGGACGTGAGCTCGACCGTGTTGTAGCCGTCATCGGAGAGCTTGAGGTAGCCGCGCTGGATAAGCTGCTTACCCAACCCCTGCCAGTATTCAGCCGGTTGGTCCTTGCCAATGCCGTGGGTGGACAGGCGCTGGTGGCCCTTGCCGATTACCTTGAGGTTTTCCGAGCCGCGCAGCACATCAACCGCATGATTCAGGCCCATCGGGTAGCCGCCCTGATTGATGCGGAAAATACAACTCAACAACTTTTGACACTCTACGGTGACATCGACTTCCTCGCGGTCGTCGAGACAATTATCGCAGCTGCCGCAGTTCGCCTCATGATAGGATTCGCCGAAGTAACGCAGGAGCGCCCCCCGGCGGCAGTCGGCATACTCGGCGAAATCCGCCATCTGGCGCAGCTGCTGCCGGGCGATGCGCGCGGCCGGCTCGTCCTCCATCTGATCGATGAAGTGCTGGTATTTGGCGATGTCTCCCGGCGAGAAGAGTAACAGGCACTCGGCAGGCAGCCCATCGCGCCCGGCCCGACCGGTCTCCTGGTAGTAGCTCTCGATGTTTTTGGGCAGGTCAGCATGCAGCACGTAGCGCACATTCGGCTTGTTGATGCCCATCCCGAAGGCAATGGTCGCGCAGATCACCTGCACGTCGTCGCGAATAAAGGCCTCCTGGTTGGCAATACGCTCCGATTGCGGCAGACCGGCGTGGTAAGGCATCGCTTTGTGCCCGGCCTCCTGCAAGGCCAGGGCGTAGTCCTCCACCGCCCGCCGGGACTGACAGTAAACGATGCCGGAAACGTCGCGGTTGGCTGCCGCATAGTCGAGCACCTGACGGCGCGGACGCTGCTTGGGTAAGACCCGGTAGGTCAGGTTGGGGCGGTTGAAACTGGCGACATACTTCCCCGGCCCCTTGAGTTGTAATTGCTGCACGATGTCCTTCTGCACCCGCTCGGTCGCGGTCGCAGTCAGCGCCACTACCGAAGCCCCCGGAAAATGCGTCCGCAGCGTGGCCAGCTGACGGTACTCCGGCCGGAAGTCGTGCCCCCACTCGCTGATGCAGTGGGCCTCGTCGATCGCCAGGGCCGTCACCTGCCAGCGCTTGAGCTTCTCCAAAAAATCGGGCAGAAAGAGCCGCTCCGGAGCGAGATAGAGCAGCTTGTATTCGCCCCGCTCCAGACCGGTTAAACGGGCGCGGGCTTCCCCGCCCGACACCGAGGAGTTCAAAAAAGTCGCCGCCACCCCGGCCGCCTGCAGCTGATCCACCTGATCCTTCATCAGCGCAATTAGCGGCGAAACCACCACGGTCAACCCCTCGCGCTGCAGGGCCGGCAGCTGGTAGCAAAGACTCTTGCCCCCGCCGGTGGGGAGGATGGCCAACACATCCCGTCCGCCCAGCGTGGCCTCCATGATCTCCCGCTGAAGCGGACGAAAAGCATCATAGCCAAAGACGGATTTGAGCGGTGCGAGTAGATGCGAAGCGTTCATGCTTCGATGCATGGCTTACTATGAACGTTTGAGCAATTAAAAAATTTAAGTGGACTTTTAAAGAATGTGAAATCGGTCATTGCAGCCGACAATCGGCTCCCTTGATTGTTCATCATGGCATGGCGCATCGCAGACTCCGTTACGAAAGGTGAAATCGACAACCGCACTCGCGACCGGGTGACGGGTAAAATCTGGATCTACGAGCGCGAAGACCCCGTCCTGCTGGAACTGACCGGTAATCCGCATCGCGATCTGGCCGGGCAATACCTGCGCTTCGTCAATCCCGATCCCAAGCCCCTCCCCGAACAGATGCAGGAGGGCTTCGCCGGGGAACAAACCGGGGTGGTCGGCGACATGACCGCCGCGCGCAAGGTCAAGATCCCCGACATCCCGGACGATCAGATCGTGCACTACTACGCAAACAAGATCCCCATGCCCTACCACTGGGGCAACTGCCTCTACCTCGAATGGCACAGCGTGCGTAACGGACGCGTGGTCATCGAGGCGACTGACTACCAACTAACCGTCGAACCGGAAGCGGCCTGGACGATGTCCGAGGACGAGGAAAAGTCCCAGCACACGGCCAACGCCCGCGCCATGGCGAATTTCATGAATACCCTCCTTGAGGCCGCCGCCCAGGAGGCGCAGGACGACCCGACCGACGATGACGCTCCCCAGAGCCAGGCCGAGGCGGAAGCCGACGCCGAAGCCGCCCGCATGGACCTGCTCAACGACCGCATCATGGCACGCCTGGAGAAAGAACCGGAGGCCAATGCCGCGGACTACGCACGCATCATGCGGGAAGAACGCGAACGCCTCCGCCGCGAGCGCCGCGAACCGGAGCCCGAACCCTTGACACCCGAGAAGGAAGCCGAGCGGGCAGAATGGATCGATGCCATGAACGCCAACTTCGAAGAAGCCATGGCTAAAGAGGGCGAACCACCCGAAATGGAAGCGGATCCACTCTTCGAACACTGCCAGGAACTGAGCGGGCGCGTGCATGACGAAATTGACGAGAACGGTTGGCTCCCCGAAGGCGCCCAAGCGGAACACCCCCTGAACGAACTGACGCACGGCATCTGGTCTGCCGCCGCCAAGCTCGCCGGGGCCCTCAACGGGCGCTTCGAGGACTGGCCGCCCGAGCCCGCGTTCGCAGGGAACACCCTCGTGCGCCTGAAAAAAGCCCGTGGCTACCTGGCCGATGCGCTGGCCGGCCTCGACGCCGCCGAAGCGGATCAACTCTGCCGACCCGCCTGGCTGGGCGACCTAAGGCTGGAACTGCAGGCCATCCGAAGCTCGGTGCAGGACTTGATCGACGAAGTCCGCGACGTGCTTCGCGAAGATGATCCCGACCTGCCTTTTTAAAATCGGCAGTCGCCGGTAATGGAATCGTGTAAATCGTTAATTTACAAGAATTAACGAGGATACGCCCCGCGATTTCACTGTATTGGGCGTGACGCCCTGCTTTCTGGGGAAGCAGGCTGGCAAAATGCGGATTTAGTGAACATATTTATACTTTTTGCTTGTTTTAGGCGATGCCCCTCCTACCTTCATACCTTCCACCCCCCACCTCATGGCACTCCGCTACATCTTCCTCGATTTCGACAGTTTTTTTGCCTCTGTCGAGCAGCAGTTCCGACCGGAGCTGCGGGGAAAGCCGGTGGCAGTCGTTCCGTCACTGGGTGTTGACACCACATGCTGTATCGCCGCCAGCTACGAGGCCAAAGCCTACGGCGTCAAGACCGGGACGGGCGTCCGCGAAGCCCGCAGCCGTTGTCCCGGCATTGAACTCATCGAGGCCAGCCACACCCGCTACGTCAAGATCCACAAAGAATTGAAAGCCTTGATCCATCAAGTGATCTATGTCGAAGAAGTACTCTCCATCGATGAGATGTATGGTCGAATGCCACCCCATTGGCAGCACCCGGAAATCGCACAGGACAAAGCGCTCGAAATCAAGTCACTTATCAGTGATAAAATTGGCGGGGCTGTCACCGTCTCCATCGGCCTCGCCCCCAACCGCTTCATCGCCAAACTGGCCAGTAAGCTGGAGAAGCCGAACGGCCTGGTCTGCGTGGACTTCAAGGACCTCCCCCTGGCACTTTGCTCCATGGAGCTGTCGGAGGTCACCGGAATCGGCCCGCGCATACTGAACCGCCTCCGGAGCGCCCGCATCCTCAACATGGAGGACCTCTACGCCGCGCACCGTCGCAAGCTGCACCACATCTGGGGTTCGGTGGAAGGCGACCGCATGTGGTATGCCCTGCGCGGGATCGAGCTGCCGCCAGTCGAAACAAAGAAGAGCACCATCGGGCACTCGCACGTCCTCCCGCCCCGGCTCCGCACCTTCCACGGCGGTCACGCCACCCTCCACCGCATGCTGCAAAAGGCCTGCCGCCGCCTGCGGGCCGACGGCTACTTTGCCGGCTGCCTCATCATCCAGGTCAGGTTCGGCTTCGACCTGCGCTGGGCGGCAGACACCCACTGTTTCCCCACCCAGGACAGCGTCGTGCTGGGCCAGCAACTCGACGCCCTTTGGGCCGACCGTCCGGGGGAAGTGCCCCCACCGGACAAGGTCAGCGTGACCTTGACCAGATTGGTGCACCACACCAGCCACACCCGCTCCCTCTTCCCCGGGGACAATAACCTCAGGCGCATGCAGCTGCAGCAGGCCATGGATGCGGTCAACCGGGAACACGGCGGGCGCACCCTTTACTACGCGAACTCGATGGAGGCCCAAAAAGACAGCGCCGCCGCCCCCATGCGCATCGCTTTCAACCACATTCCCGACCTTGCCCTGGAAGATGACCAAAAATGTGACGCCGGGGATCCGGCATGAAGCAACTCCTGCTGAAGTGCTCCCACGAAAGTTGCGAGACCCCTACCATCCCCGGCACGCGGCGTTAAAGAACGAGGTCAGACTTGATCACGCATTCCAATCCAGTAAAGATCGCTCCCATGTGCCGACTCTACACCTATAAAAACTGCAGCACCTGCCGCAAGGCGAAGAAGTGCCTCGACGCCAGAGGCATCGCCTACACCGAGCACCCGATCCGGGAGACCCCGCCCACTCCGGCCGAACTGGCCCGTATGCTCAAGGCCTACGACGGCAAAATGACCCGCCTCTTCAACACCTCCAGCCAAGACTACCGCGACGCCGGGCTAAAAGACAAACTCCCCTCCCTCAGCCAGGACGAAGCTTTCGCACTGCTCCGAAAAAACGGCAACCTCGTCAAACGTCCCTTCCTGCTCGGCGAGAACGTCGCCGTCGTCGGTTTTAAAGACGACGAATGGGCCGCGCGGCTCTAAGAGAGAAGAATTCGAACACATCTGAGCATCCGGGAGGGCGACTGTCCCCAGTCGCCGCGAAGCTGCAAGAGGCCCCGCAATAGGGAAAATCGCGCCCCAAGGTCAGCCCTCAGACCTGTCATTTTACCCGCAAATTGACATTCGGCAACGACCAGCTGAGCGTGACTAACCCAAAGAGTTGGCTACAAAAGAACGCAGAAGCGATGCCACTCGACTAAATTATGTCGCTACGTGGCAGTTTTCGCCTTTTCGTAAAGCCACTTGTCCATCTTGTTCGCGGTGATGACACCGTAGTTCATGGTGCCGAGCCAGCCGGAC
>PXBU01000122.1 GCA_003566795.1 Puniceicoccaceae bacterium
GCACCTCACCCGCGACTTCCTCGTCTTCGATACCGAGAATCTCCTCGATTTTCTTCTCGATAAAGAGACCCTCGGCTTTGGTCCGTAAGCCCGAGACTAGTTTGCGCTCTCTTCCCTCGGGGGTCAAAAATTTGACGGTGTAAGTCATATTTGAACTGTTCCGGTTATTCGAAATTTGCTCGGTGGTGTAGAGCTGCTTGATCGCATCCACATCCACCACTTTGTTGCCAAACCACTTCATCGGGTAGCTCTCCACACTCACTTTGAGCGGATTAATCCGAATGTCGGTCTTATTAATAAACCCCGCGACGACATAATAGGCCAGCCCCAGACCCACAGCTACATGCCCAATCGGAAATAACTTCATCATCAAGGGTGCATCCGAATCGCCGAAAGCGATGGAATACCAAAACACCAGAAAGCCATTCCACGCGATACAAAAGAGCAGCAGAAACCAGAGATGCGGACCGCGCCAGGAACGGCGAATAACGAGATCGCCTCGTTCTTCGAGGACTTCCAATTTTTCAGGGATCGGGACGTGGGTCATGCTAACGACGTAAAGGGATTTCCGGACAGTTTGTCAGTATAAAAATGTTATCTCTACGGCTCATCTGAGCGGAGCAGGACCGCCCCGTCGCGATACATGTCGCGGTTGCTGGCTTGAAACTCGGCCTTCAGGCGGACTCTGAATTCCGCCAGATCCACCAGTACCCAATTCTCGAAGCGCCAGCGGCCGTCCACTTTCCCGATGTGGCTGACTCCCAGGATCAAATGCGAGGCATCATCCAGAATCTTATTGGTCTCCCGCTTCGGCTCAAAATAGAAGGTGCGAAAGGTGCTGCGCTCACTCCCCTGCCGATAAACCTTGGGGTCGATGTAGAACACACGCCCTGTGGGCAGATGCTCCAGGCGCAGGTCCGGGTAACCGGAGTGCTGAATACGACCCGAGGCATTGACCGGCACGGTGCATTCCAAGTCCTCCGACCGCCCCAGATGCTCCAGTAAATAGTCTTCCACATGCCGACTGGTTTCATTGATGCGCCCAACTTGATGCAAGGGATGCGCGGGGTCGGCGAAAGCCTCCAGCATCTCGAGGGCCACTTCTTGGATTGCCTGCAGCATCCCGCGATCCGGCTCGGCGGCCGGATCGACCGGTAGCACGGAAACCCCGGCAGTGGCCTCCACTACGTCGGCGAAGCGCACATTCTCGAACTGCTCACCCTCGTCCAACAACCCTTTGATGAAGGGTTTCAAGCCACTTGACGGGCCAGTCTCGGGGGTCGAACCGGAAGCGACCGACCACAGGCAAATACCGCAGAGAAGAAGGAAGTGACGACTGGAACGCATAAAAATAAAGTTCATCATTATTTCGAATGACATCAAGCAACAAGCTTCACGAACGAACAGGGTTAAAATTGGGCACGATGAAAAGTGGCGGGGTTCGAAAACGCCCCGCCGATGGTTTGGCGGGAAGCCGGAGAAGGTTTTTTTGAAAGGGAGGGCGAGCGTCCCCGCGAGCCGCGCAACGGCGGCAAAGTTAACTCAAACCATGGACAAACGCGACACCATGACAGTCCGGCGGCTCACGGGGACGTTCGCCCTCCCCGTTAAAATTGTATCGCACTCTTAAATGTGGATGCCATAGAACTCGACCATGCGCAGTATGACAGGCTATGGCTCCGGCAATGCAGAGGCCCCCGAACATCAATTAAGACTCGAGGTCGAAATCACCTCCGTCAACCGGAAGACGCTTGATGTCAATCTTTCGGGTCCGCGGGAATGGAACGGGTTGGAGCAGAAATGCCATGAATGGATCAAAGGAAAATTTGAGCGTGGACGGCTGAATGTCGCCATCAAGGTGCAGTCCGTCGATTCCACAGGCAACGGCCTGGAGTGGAATGAGGAGCTGATGGAGCAAATGCTGCAACGCCTGCAAGCCTTTGCGGACAAGCACGGTCTGGCTTTCAATGTGAATGGTGAGCTCATTTTCAAAATGGCTCAGAGCCTGCAGGATAAGACGACACTACCGGATTGGCATGCACTGGAAGATCAGCTACAGGCTGCTTTTCATCAGGCACTGGATGACCTAAACTCCATGCGCCAGAAAGAAGGGCGCGCGCTGCAAAACGATTTGTTGCTGCGGCTGGCTGAACTCAAAGCATTACAGGAAAAAGTCAGCGGCTATGCGCAAGGCAGCACTGCCCGTTACCGCGACGCGCTGATGGAGCGGCTCGCCCAACTCGGTCTCGATCTGGACCTCAGCGATGAACGAGTGCTTAAGGAAGTCGCGCTCTTTGCGGACCGGTGCGACATCTCCGAGGAACTCACTCGACTGGAAAGTCATTTCGCGCAATTCAGGGATCTCAGCCAAAGCAGCGAAGCGGTCGGACGCAAGTTGGACTTTCTCTGCCAGGAGATTCACCGCGAGTTAAACACCATCGGCAGCAAGGCCAATCAGATCGAAATCACCCAGGCGATGATCGAAGGAAAAAACGGCTTGGAGCGTATCCGCGAGCAAGTGCAGAATGTGGAATAAAGTCGCAAATTAAGGTTCAACGAAGGGAACCAACACAGGCCGCATCAATTGCCCTGAGCTCCTCGTCGCAGAATCCGACCGTATCGACCGCCAGCAGAAGGGCTTCCAGCTGTTCCACCCGACTCGCTCCGATCACCGCTGAGGTCACGGCGGGCTGCCGCAATACCCAGCTGATGGCCATCCCAGCGAGACTTTGTCCACGCTGCCGGGCGATCTCATTGAGCGCCTGGACGGTTTGCATGGTTTCCCCGACTCTCTGCGACTGGAGAAAGGGACTGTCTGATCGGCCAGCTCTGGAATCTGCGGGTATTCCATTTAGGTAGCGGTCGGTAAGGATGCCCTGCTCCAAAGGCGAGAATACAATCGATCCGACGCCACGCGCCTCTTGGGCTTCGAGCAACGCCTCCTCCACTTTCCGGTCCAGTATACTGTAGCGCGGCTGGTGGACGAGGCAGGGCGTGCCGAGTGCCTCAAGGATATCGACCGCATGGCGAAACACCTCCGGATCGTAGTAATTCGAAAGACCGGCATAGAGCGCCTTACCGGAGCGAACGGCAGTGTCGAGGGCACCCATGGTTTCCTCCAGCGGGGTCTCCGTATCATAACGGTGACTGTAAAAGATGTCCACATAATCAAGTCCCATGCGCCGCAGGCTCTGGTCGAGGCTGGCCAGCATGTATTTGCGCGAGCCCCACTCCCCATAGGGCCCGGACCACATATGATACCCGGCCTTGGTTGAAACGATCAATTCATCACGATAAGCGGCAAAATCTTCCGACAGAATTTTTCCGAAATTCCGCTCCGCCGAACCCGGCGGCGGACCGTAATTATTGGCCAGATCGAAGTGCGTGATGCCGGCATCGAAAGCCGACCAGAGTATCCGGCGTGAATTCTCAATCTCGTCAACGTCGCCGAAATTGTGCCAGAGCCCGAGGGAGAGTCGTGGGAGTTTTAATCCGCTGCGACCGCAACGCTTATAGGACATACTTTGGTATCGCTCGGCTCTGGCTTCGTAGCTCATGAAGGTAAGACTGTAAAATGGCCTGAGAACAGCAATAAAGATCAGACCGGCGACGAGGTATTTTTATTGGGCACTGCGTCGCAAATAAAGTCGTGCAATGCGCCCAACCGATCCTATATTTCCCCGCATGTCAGCGGAAATTCTACGTGATCCGGGACGCTTCGATCCCGTCATTCAATTCTCCATTCATGCCGACAACAAAGTTGGCCGTCTGAATGAAATCATCGGCTTGCTCGACGTCCACGAGGTGCATGTGATTGCGATCTCCGTGCTGGACACGACGGATAGTTCTATCATTCGCCTGATCGTCGATTACCCGCAAGAGGCTCAGAAAATGCTGATCGAGCACCAGTTCTCCTATGTCCAGAGCGAGCTGATTGCGGTCGAGTTACGAGCTGAGTCGGACCTGAAGGCCGTCACCTGCGCGCTCGTCCAGGCCGAGATCAACATTCACTACATTTATCCTTTTCTCATCCGCCCACACGGCCGCTACGCGCTTGCGATCAGCTTGGAGGACAACGAGCTGGCCGCCGACACTTTAACACGCAGCCAGCTCCGCATCATCGGCCAAAACGATATCGCAAGATAGCGGGGCGTTCAAATCAACCATGGCACGTAAACGCTCACGCAGTCTCACGGAGCAAAGCTTTCAGCAAGCGGTGCTGAATCTGGTAGCCGATTCGGGCTGCGCCAAGATCGGCGTCAATCTCGTCGCGGAACGCGCCCGATCCGATAAAGTTTTAATCTATCGATATTTCGGCGATCTCGACGGCCTGCTGCAAAGCGTCGCCGATAGTCGCTCCTGGCTGCCGGAAAGCGGCGAGCTGGTGAACCAGCTGTCGGGAACACCAGTCGAAGTTTTGAGAAAAATTTACCGGGCAGTCTGTCAGCACGTCCAGGGCGACCCGGCCACGCGTCAAATCGCCCGCTGGCGCCACGCGGCATCCAACCCGCTGACGGAAAAATTCAATCGAGAATGGAGCGCACTGTGGCAGGAGCTCGCCGAAGCACTCGCGCGAGGCCAGTCTCATGCAGAGCGCAAAAAGTGGACACGCACGATTGAACTGTTGGCGCTGGTTACCGCCGCGAAAATCTGCGGCGAGCGGGTGGATGAGGACTGGCTCCCCTATCTCGCGGCCGAACTGGAGCCCGCCGGGTTGCCGACCGAGTTGCCCGAGGACAAGGAGGACATGTTACCCACCAACCTGCTGTAACGGCTGCGCGTCTATTGGAGACTCAAATCAGTTGGCGATTCGTAATTCCTCGCAAAGATAACGGCTTTGAAGAGCATGAATTCACAAATTGGACTTCCGCAAAAAAGCGGCGAATAAAGCGGAGTTTGATGTAGGGGCTTTCCTGTGGGAAGCTCGCGAGCGTTCGAGGCGTGGCGGACAGGGGGGGCAACGCAAGATTCGCGGGTGGCGCGAGCACCACCCCTACAGGATGATCGCGAATGGCGGATGCGCGTCATGACTGATGCAAAAGAGGTTCACTCCGTAGAGCTTTCCTCCTCTCTGATCATAGGCTGCCTCCCGATCCGCGAGAAGGTTGAGCGTAACTTACGTTTGCGGCGTTGCAGACCATCCGAAGCCGCAAGGCATTCGAGTCGGGGGATGAATCACCCCGACTACTTGGGAGAAGCTCCACAAGAATTTAATTTTTGCATCAAAAGCGATTCGTAGCGGAACGGCGAAGCCGTTTCGATCCCCATCGCTTGGAGATATCTCTCCGAAATGGGCTTGGCCGCCATTAGCCTTGTGCGACGGCGGGTTCCTCATTCCGCTACAGCGATTCATCCCTTGTTTGATACTACAGCAGGTCCGCCGCCAGGTCAGCGAGTTCGGAGCGCACGCCCGTATTCAACTCGAGGTGAGCGGTGATGTCGGTGCCCTTGAGCCGCTGCGCGGTATGCACCAAGCCATTCGAATAGGTGTCGAGAAACATACTGTCCACCTGATAGGGATCCCCCAGTAAAACAACCTTGGAGCCTTCCGCCATCCGGCTGACCACCGTCTTAGCCTCGTGAGGCGTCAGGTTTTGGGCCTCGTCGATGATAAAGATGGTATTCGACAGTGAGCGCCCGCGAATGAAGGTCATGGCCTCCAGCTCGACCATGCCATAATCAAATAGGAACTGGTAGGGCTTGCGGGGCCGGTCGTCCTCGTCGTTATTCTGTTCTTGGGGCGAAGGCTGGCGCGCCATTTTGGCCATGGCTTTCTTGCGCTTACGGGTGGAGGTGATGCGGTCGAGGCGTGCCTGGTTTTCGTTGGGCTCATCCTTCCGCATGACTTTGCGGTTACTGAAGAGCACCTCCAGATTGTCGTAGAAAGGAGCAATGTAGGGTGCCAGCTTTTCTTCCAGCGTGCCGGGGAGCGCTCCGGTATCCTTACCGATGTGGACTAGCGGGCGGGTGATAAAGACCCTCTCGTAGAGATTGTCCTCACCCAGCGTCTGAAACAATGCCATCGCAATGGAGACCAGCGTCTTGCCGGTGCCGGCCTTGCCCGAGCAGGTCACCAGCTTGATATCCTCATCCAGCAGCGCGTCCATCAACATGCGTTGCTCGTCATTAAGCGGGTAGATATTGATCCCCTTGGGGATTTTGACCCCGGTTTCGCCACTCAGAATCAAGGCGTCGATCTGCCCGTCGCCGCGATAGCGTGCCGGCTCACGAAACTCGCCGTTGCTGACATAAATATACTCATTCAAAAAGAGGTGGTGGGTCACCTCCGGGGAGAGATCGACGCCATGCTCCTCCACAAATCGGGCATAATCCTCGTCGCTGATGGTGATGGTCTTGATGCCACTGCCCAGTTTGGCACCCGTGACCTTGTCATTCATGTAGTCCTGCACCTCCAGCCCCAGGGCGATCCCCTTGAGCGCCATATTAGCGTCCTTGGTCACAAGAATCACCCGGCAATCCTCACAGACCTCTTGCAGGAAAAAGACCGAAGCCAAAATGCGACTGTCCTTCTTTTCCAAATCCACCAGGGTCGCCTTGAGCCGATTCATGCCCTCGCTGTCATGCTCGCCCGCAATGAAATAATCGTTAATCACGACAATCAACCGCCCACCGTTCGGCAGGTCACGACTGAGTGCCGAGCTTCCCTTGCCCTTTAGTTCGGGCGGCTCATTGAGCTGATCGTCAAAGAGCGCACGGAGATCACGATGAATTTTACGGGCGGCAAACCCGAGTTCACCGGGTGCCGTTTTCTTGTGGTCCAACTCCTCCAGCACCTCGACTGGAATGGCGATGGTGTTTTCCTCAAACTTATTCAGACACTGCGGGTCGTGCAGGAGAACATTGGTATCAAGGACAAAAATCTTTGTCCTAGCGGGCTTCGATATTTGCTTAGCCAAAGTCGGATGTAAAATTGCAGGGTACTAACTGGCTCGGATGCGCCGTGGAAAATTTAAAAACTAGATAGGCTTAATCAGTCCGCCCGAATCAGCGCAAGCCGGAAACTGTTGATTCTTGCAATCATGCGCCAGTCTTCACAGAACAAAAAACAATGCGGAAATATACACCAATTAGTTTATTGGTCGGGGTGGCGGCTTTGCCCCTAATCAGCTGCTGTGCAGTGCCCAAGCACACGGCCCAGGCGGAGCGCCTCCCAAACATCCTGATCCTGTATGTGGATGACATGGGTTTTGGCGATATGCAGCTCAACAACCCGGCGTCGAAAATCCCAACGCCGAATTTGGACCGCCTTGCGGCGACAGGGATGAATTTCACCGACGGGCATTCGTCGTCAGCAATCTGCACGCCATCGCGCTACGCGCTTCTGACGGGCAGGCACCACTGGCGGGATTTTCACGGCATCGTCAATTCGTTTGGAAAACCGGTATTCAAAGAAGGCCAACTGACGATGCCGCAGATGCTCCGCGAAAAGGGATATGCCACCGCCTGCATCGGAAAATGGCACTTGGGATGGGATTGGGATGCAATCCGCAAACCGGGGACGCCGCAGAATTCGGTACATTACAATGATTTCGATTGGAGCCAACCGGTACCGGGAGGGCCGCTGGATCGCGGCTTCGACCATTATTTCGGGGATACGGTGATCAACTTCCCTCCCTACGCCTGGATCGAGGATGACCGGCTGCCGGTGGCACCGGACACGATGATGGATACCGACCTGTGGAAGCCTATCAAAGAGGGCCAATGGGAATGCCGGAGGGGGCCGATGGTGACCGGCTGGGACCCTTATGAGAATATCCCGGAGACGACGCGCCGAGGCGTCGAATACATTCGCGCGCAGAAAGATGCCGACCAGCCGTTTTTCCTCTACTTTTCGTATCCATCGCCCCATGCGCCAATCATCCCCAACGACGCCTTCGACGGCAAATCGGGCGCGGGCCCCTATGGGGACTTCGTCTATGAAACCGACCACTCGATCGGGCAACTGCTCGACGCACTCGAGGAGACCGGGCAGGCCGACCATACGATCGTGGTGTTTTCCTCCGACAATGGGGCGGAATACTACGCCTACGAGCGCGATGCGAAATACGATCACTGGTCGTCGGCACCGTTCCGCGGTCTCAAGCGCGACATTTATGAAGGCGGCCACCACGTGCCATTCATCATCCGCTGGCCGGGGGTGACCCAGCCGGGCTCGGAGTCGGACGCGCTGATCGCGCAACTGGATTTGATGGCGACATTCGCGGCGTTGGTGGGTGCCGAGATTCCCGCAGGCGAAGCCATCGATGCGATCAATCACTTGCCATATCTGAAGGGCGAGTCAGCTGCGCCGCGCACCCAGATGGTGCACAATACCCGACAGAATCACTATGCCATCCGGGATGGCGACTGGGTGCTAATCGACGCGGAAAGCGGCATTGTGGGCGGCCCGAGTCGGCATCCTCCCGCCGCATGGATGGAGAAGCATGGCTACGCTTCCGACGACGGTCATCCGGTGAAACTGTATAATCTGAAGGAAGACATCGGCCAACGGCACAACCTGGCGGCGGAGCATCCAGACCGCGTGGCGGACATGCAGGCCTTACTGCAGCAAATCCGTCAGTCGCGGTATCCGGAGAGGGGCCGATGAGCCACCAATTTTACCATCCCACAACGGAAAGTCTGGCCTGCACCCATACTTCTATTGACGGCGACGGCAGCGGGATGCATTGTCCCTCCGATGCGGGTTTTGGTAGTTGAGGACGAGCGCAAAATTGCGGACTTCGTCACAAAGGGCTTGCGGGAAAGCGGCTTTGTGGTGGAGGCGTGCCATCGGGGAGACGACGCCTTGACCCGTATCTCAAATGAGCCCTTTGATGCGCTGGTCCTTGATGTGATGTTGCCCGGTCGGGATGGATTGGACGTTCTACGAGAGATACGGCGGGGTGGACGAGATATTCCGGTGGTTCTCTTGACCGCCCGGGGTGGCTTGGAAGACCGCATTGGGGGTCTGAACGCAGGAGCGGATGACTATCTGCCCAAGCCCTTCTACATGGAGGAACTGGTGGCGCGACTCCATGCAGTCATCCGCCGACGGGACGGACGTGCGGCCAGCCTCCTCCGGGTAGGCACTTTGGTGTTGGATTTACCGGCGCGGGAAGCGCGTGTGGGTGAGGAGGCGATTGAGCTAACAGCACGAGAATTCAATCTGCTGGAATTGCTGGCCCGATCACCGGGCAGGGTCTTCACCCGTACGATGCTCTACGAGCAAATTTGGGAATATGATTTCGATCCCTCCACCAACCTTGTCGATGTCTATGTGCGCCGCCTGCGAGCGAAAATCGATTCACCGGGACAACCATCCATGATCGAGACTGTGCGCGGCGTGGGCTACCGGATGCGAAAATGAAGCTAAGCAAAACGATCCCATCCTTTCGTTTCCAGATCGCCCTGTGGACGTTGGTCTTGTCCGGGGCGGTTTTGCTCGGCCTCACCCTCTTCGTGTACCTTTCGGTCCATCGTCAAAAGTTAGAGTTACTTGATACCCAGCTCAAGGCCTTTGCCAACCGGCTGCCCCAAAATCCGGCAGGACGCGGCGGGATGCAACGCCTGGAACAAGCGCGGGAATGGTTCTTCGGGGCGGAGACTGTCTATCTCTCGGTGCGTGATCGTGACGCTCAAGTCGTCTTCCGCTCAATGGACTGGCCAGTGAACGTGGCCCTGCCGGACGAGGTGGCACTTGCCCCCCAAGCCCCCCACTCCTCCCAAGCGCCCTCGTCGTCCACCGAGGAAATGGGATTCCGCCGAGGCTCAGGCCCGCAGTATGGCCAAGCTACCGGCAGGCAGATGATGCAAGCCGGAGTTTGGCGCTTCCAAACCCTAGCAGACGACGGTTTGCATTGGAGGCTGGCGATGTTTTCCACGGCGAACCACGAATACCGCATCCTGGTTTCTCTGACCAGCCTCGATAGTGAAATGGCGGCTCTGCGCTGGCAACTGACAACAGTGCTGCTGCCCGCCTTAGCTCTGCTATCCGTCGGAGGATGGATCATTGCCGGTCGCGCGATCCACCCACTTAATAACATCAGCAAGGCAGCGGAGAAAATCATGGCTGGGCAGCTTGAGGAACGCATTGAACCAGCAGAGAAGGCCCCCGAAATTGGTCGAATCATCGCCCTGCTCAATCGCATGCTCGACCGTCTGGAAACAAACTATCGGCAGGCACTGCGATTCAGCGCCGACGCCTCGCATGAGCTAAAGACACCGATCACTCTGATGCAGAACTCGCTGGTAAATCACCTCAATTCGGTCGAGGCGGAAGGAGCAGAGGCGCAATTTTGCACCCAGATGCTCGAGCATCTAAGTCGGATTAAGCGAACCACCGATGGTTTGCTGCTGTTAGCACGAACCGACTCGGGGCAATTACCGCAGAGCTCACAAAGCTTTGACATGGCTGAACTGTGCCAGGAACTTTGCGGCGACCTGCGCTCGCTGGCCGAGATTGCCGACCCTGAAAGCATTTGGCAAGAGTCACTCCCGAAGACACTGCTGATTCGCGCCGATCCGGCCTTAACGCGCACGATCTGCTTCAACCTAATGGTGAACGCCGTGCGCTACAGCGGTCATCCCCAGCGCATTGAAGTCGCGCTCCGCGCAGAGAAGAATTGCGCCTGTTTGCGCATTACCAACAATGGCCCGGCAATCCCGCCGGAAGACACTGCGCGCATCTTCAACCGTTTCTATCGCGGGGCAAATGCCAGCCATAGCAAAACAGCACAAGCCGGCGAGGATGCGGGCAGCGGGCTCGGACTGGCGATCGCCCATCAACTGGCGGTCGGAATGGGAGGCCAACTCGTGCTACGCCACTCCCACACTGATTCTACCTGCTTCGAGCTCACCCTGCCCCGAGCAGATCCAGAAACTTGAAAATGAACAAAAATTAATTTTTCCACCACCAAAGCGTTCATCTTTCGGGTGTATCCTAAAGGCATCGGTAGGGTGTCATACGGATCCTCAACCGTCACAACAAAGCTAAGGAGTTAACATGAAAATCATTCACTACAGTCTCATCGCCCTGCTCGCCCTCGGTTCCTCGATTGCCACGCAAGCACAAAGTGCCCGTGGTGGCCAGGAAGCCGCTCGTGGGCAAGGCCAACAAGTTCGTGCCGAATCCGGCGAAACCCAACGCGTCCAGTTGCGTGATGGCAGCGGCCAAGGCCGACGCGCAGGGGAACGCCAACTCAGAGGCCAGCGGCGCGGCCCACAAGACGGATCCGGCCGGGCAGAAGGTCGTGGCCTGCGTGACTGCAGCGGCCCGCGCAGCCAAGACGGCACCTGTCCCAAGGCATCGCGCTAGGCACGAACGCTGACCCTCCGTTCAGCAGTCCCGAACAGCCCCTGAACTGAAACAGTTCAGGGGCTGTTTTTATTTTTGTAGTGATAGGGCCTCCAAATTCCTCAGCGATTGGCTTGAAGTAGTTGATAAAATCGGGGATTCAGCTGAAGCTCGATTTTTGACATCTCATGAAAGCAAGCCACTCAACAATCGGCCATCAATTCAACAACCCCACGTTGGAAACGCTGGCCTACACCCACCCCAGCTGTGACGCTGCACGCGGCAACAATCAGCGCCTGGAATTTCTGGGTGATACGGTGCTGGACCTGGTGATAGCGGAGGCCCTTTATCATCGCCTGCCAAGTGAGGATGAGGGTGCGCTGGACTGGGCGAAAGCCTCGCTGGTCAATGGCCGCTCACTGGCTGCGAAGGCGCGGGAGCTGGGAATGGCCGAACGTTTGATCATGAGCGAGAGCCAGCGCGCGCATCATCCTGAGCCCAGCAAGCGCATGCTGGAGGACTGCCTCGAGGCAATGGTCGGTGCGATCTATCTCGATGGTGGGCTCGATGCCGCGCGGACCTTTATTTTGCAAATATTTCAGTCGGAATTGGAAGCCATCCAACCGGGTGCCAGCACACGTAATGCAAAGAGCCTGTTGCAGGAATGGAGCCAGCAGCGGCACGCAGGTGGCCTGCCGGAATACGAATTGATCGCCAGCGACGGTCCCGACCACCAGAAGCGCTTTCGGGCGCGGGCCCTCCTCAACGGGCAGGAAATGGGGCAAGGCTCCGGCTCCTCAATCAAAGCCGCGGAAATAGCCGCAGCGACTGCGGCGCTTGAGCGACTAAAGGACGATGCCTGATCCCGCAGCCAAGCTCTACAGTGGCGTGTGCCAGCAAGCACGCGCGGCATTGCTCCACTCGCTGGCAGTGGCGGAGTCGGCTCACACTTCCGTCGCGCTGGTGGCGGATCCGCGCCGAGCCGCTGAGCTGGCTGCCGAGGTGCGCATTTATGCGGACTGGAGCGGGGATGCGCTGGATATCCTGCACTTCCCGGAGAGCCCACCCCCCGATATCGATGCCAATCGCCGACTGGACCGAATCTGCGAGCGGATGAGTGTGCTGAGCGCTTTGTTGGTGGAGCGACCGCGCTTACTGATTGCGACGCCGGAGGCACTGCTCGGGCCCTGTTTGGAAAAAGCTGCTTTCGCCAGTCGTCAAATTCAACTCAAGACCGGCGACAGCGCCAACTATGCGGCGCTATTGGAACAGCTGGCGGGGGAACTGGACTACGACTCCGAAGCCCTGTGCGAGCACCCCGGGCAGATGGCAGTGCGCGGTGGGCTGATTGATATCTATCCCTTCGATGCGGACCGGCCCTACCGCATCGACTTCTTCGGCGACGAGATTGAGAGTATCCGCAGCTTCGACCCTGCCAGCCAACGCAGCACCGAGAGCGTGTCCTCGATTACCATCCCCGCCACTGCCGATGGCAACGACATGGCTGCGAGCGAAGGGGGCCTGAGCGGCTACCTGCCGCCGGATTCGCTGCGCTGGATACTGGAAGACCCGGCGACGCTGGTCCGTGAGCACCCCTACCGCTTTGAGAAAAGGAAGGGCCGCCAGCCGCTGCGCTCCTTTCACCAATTGCTGCAGCAGCGCAGCGAGAGCGGCGATGAGCTCAATGGTATCTGCGAACTGGATACGGGGCATGCACTGTTTAAACACGCGCAGCACATCAGCCTGGCAACCGAGCCCACCGACAACTACCGCTTCCACACCGAGGCCGGCCAAATCGGGCAGGACCGCTTCGATTCAGAGCAGAGTGCGCGGCTGAAATTTGAATTGCAGCTCAAGAGCTGGCATCAGCAGGGGCTCGCGATCTACTTCGTCGCAGCAGGTAAGGCCGAGACCAAACGCATTCAAGAGTTACTCGCTGATAACCCGGTGACGGCTAAGCTCAAGCCAGTCTATTTACACGGCACCATCAGCGGCGGCTTCATCTACCAGTCGAACGAGGCGCACCTGCTCCGGCTGCCCGGTCGCAGCTCCGAGCGAGGTTTTGTGATGGTAACTGACGCTGAGTTCTTCGGCAGGCGGCAGCGGAAAATAGCAACCCGTCGCGAGCGGGCCGGGCCCACGATCTCGCAGGTGGATCAGATGCTCGACTTCACCGAGCTGGCCGACGGCGACCCGCTGGTGCACTTGCAGCACGGCGTCTGCCTCTTCCGGGGGCTGACGCAGCTGGAGATCGAGGGTGGCACCAAGGAAGTGATCTCGGTCGAGTTCGCCGAGCAGATGACGATTCATGTGCCACTGCATGAGTCGCACCTGCTGACCCGCTATGTCGGGCTGAGTAAGGCCCGCCCCAAGCTGGGAAAAATCGGCGGCACCACTTGGGAAAAGACCCGCAGTGCGGCCGAGCGTGCCACGCTCGACTACGCCGCCGAGCTGCTCCATCTCCACGCTCGACGTGAGCAGTCCGGAGGCTACGCCTTCCCGCCGGATCACCGCTGGCAGCGCGACTTTGAGGCGGCCTTCCCCCACAAGGAAACACCCGACCAGCTGCTCGCCATCGAAGCGACCAAGCAGGACATGGAAAAAGCCCTGCCAATGGATCGTCTCATTTGCGGCGACGTGGGCTTCGGCAAGACGGAAGTAGCCATCCGCGCGGCCCTTAAGGCCGTGCTCGCGGGTAAGCAGGTGGCGATGCTGGTGCCGACCACGGTCCTCTGCCAGCAACACTTCAACACCTTCCGCGAACGCATGGCACAATACCCGATCATCATCGACATGGTCAGCCGCTTCCGTACCCCGAAACAAAACAAAGAGGTGATCGCCCAACTTGCAGCAGGCCGGATCGATATCGTCATCGGCACTCATCGTCTGCTCAGCCGGGACGTGCATCTCCAAAATCTCGGCCTGCTGGTGGTGGACGAGGAGCAGCGCTTCGGGGTGAAACAAAAGGAAGCACTCAAGCGGCTCCGCTCCGATGTCGATATTCTCACGCTGAGTGCCACCCCCATCCCCCGCACACTTTACCTGGCCATGGCAAACGCACGGGCGATGAGTGTGATTGAAACGCCGCCAGTGGATCGCCGCCCGATTGAGACGATCGTGCGCAGCTATGATGAGGGACTTATCAAGAGCGCGATCCAGGCCGAGACGGACCGGGGCGGACAGGTCTTTTATCTCCACAATCGTGTCGCCACCATCGAAGGCGTCGCCCGCAAGATCGAGGCCATGCATCCGAAGCTGCGGGTCGCGGTGGGCCATGGGCAGATGGAAGAGCGGCAACTGGAAAAGATCATGACGAAATTCGTGGCGGGCGACTACGACGTCTTGGTGTGCACCACCATCATCGAGTCGGGGATCGATATCCCAAATTGCAACACGCTCATCATTGAGGGTGCCGACCGCTTTGGCCTGGCGCAGCTCTACCAGATCCGTGGCCGCGTGGGACGTTTCAAGCGCCAGTCCTACGCTTATTTGCTGCTCCACCGCCACGCCGCGCTGGTGGATCAGGCGCAAAAACGGCTCAACGCCCTCAAGCAGCACAACCAGCTGGGCGCCGGCTTCCGCATCGCCATGCGCGACCTCGAACTGCGCGGCGCGGGTAACTTGCTTGGTGCTCAACAGAGCGGCCATATCGCCGGGATCGGCTTCGAGCTCTATTGCCAACTGCTCAAGCAGAGCGTGGCCCGGCTGAAGGGAGAGGCGGGGGCCGACCGCATTCGAGCCGAGGTCAAACTCGACTTCATCGCCACCGGCGAAGGCGGCGGCAAGTCCCGCCGCACCTCGGGCACATTCAGCTTCGCCGCTATCAAGGAGGCCGAGCACCAAGGCAGCAGCGACACGGTCGAAGCCGCGTTGCCCGCCGACTACATCGCTGAATCCCGCCTGCGTATCGATTTTTACCGGCGTCTCGCCTTGGCCGAAGACCGGGCAACGGTCCGCAGTATCGCCACCGAGTTGGAGGACCGCTTTGGCCAGCCGCCGCTACCGGCGCAAGCCTTGCTCGCGGTCAGCGAAATCCGGGTGCTGGCCGAATTAGCCGGTATCCGCCGCGTCGAAAGCGAGGGCGAGCGTCTGATCTGTCGCCTCGCGCATCCCACCCCAGGCAAGGAGTTCCTAAAGTCGGGCACTCGCTTCCCCCGCCTCAAAGCCAAAGATCCGCTCAAACGCCTGAAGGAAATTCAGCGCTTTTTGGCGCGGCATCAATCGTAAGTCTTCGCACGCAGGAAGGTCAGTGCCTCGAGCCAAGTCGACTGCGGCACAAAATCGAGGAGATTATTGTGATCCGCCTGTGGGATGGAATGCAACTGCTTTGGGCCGCTATAGCTTCGGTAGAGAGCTTCTCCGAAGCGGGCGGGGACAACCTGGTCCTGCTCTGCAACGACGATCGCTACCGGCAGATCGACCTCTGCCAGATTCGCAGTGTTGTTGTAGCGGTCCAATAAAAACCAATTAACTGGCAAATAGGGAAAGTGCGCCCGCGCGACCGCAGCGAGGCGGTCGAAGGGAGTGACCAGCAATAATCCATCCACCAAGTCATCGCCATATTCGGCAGCCATCACGGTGGCGACCCCGCCGCCCAGCGACTCGCCCAGTAAAATGATCGGACGTGGTGCGTCGCGCAGGCTAGCCATCGCTACCTTGGCGGCTGCGAGAAATGTCTTTTCCGAAGGCTTTCCCTCGCGAAAACCGTAGCCGGGATATTCCAGCACATGGTAGTGGGCAAACTGCGCCTCCTGCGGCAAGCGCGAAATAATATCCACCCAGTAGCGCCGCAAAAACGCGTTGCCGGCATTACCGTGAAAGATGACCAAAGTTCCGTCGCCTGCCGCCTGCTGCGATTGCCAGCCGATAAAGCCGTCTTCCGCATCGCTCCATTCCTGCCAGCCAAGCAGAGCGGCCTCTTCCCGCCCACGCTCTTCACCGACCTGAAAGGGATAATAGATCAAGGAACGTTGAAAAAAAGCCATACTTAGCATCAACCCAAAATAGATCATCAACAGGAGGCGACCAATCCGAAACACGGAGCGTTTGAGTATACTCATGGAATGCACGGATTAAAGGTAACGCGAGCTAAGGTGGGCGAGGTAGGCATCCGCGTTTTGGGGTGAGCCGGTCGCACGCTGCATCAGCTCCGCGGGATCAAGCGTCGCACCGTGGGCGTGGATGTGGCGACGCATCCAGCGAAGCAAGGGACCGAAGTTGGCCTTGGCGCAGCCCGCCGCGACGTCGGTATCCTGCGTGGCGGCTTGGTAGAGCTGCGCAGCATTCAAATTCCCTAATGAGTAAGTTGGGAAATAGCCAAAGCCGCCCTTCGACCAGTGGATATCCTGTAAACAACCTCGACGGTCGTCGGGTGGCAGGAAGCCGAATAGTTCTCGAAACAATTCATTCCAGGCAGCGGGCACGTCTTCTACCGCCAACTCGCCGCGCAACATCCGGCGTTCGAGATCGAAGCGGAGCAGGATGTGCAGATCGTAGGTCGCCTCGTCCGCCTCCACCCGGATCGGGGAAAACTCCGCGTGGTGGATGAACGCCAAAAAATCCTCCAACGGGAAGTCCTCCAGCTGCGGAAAACAGGCACAGGCCTCCGGATACCAGTGTTCCCAAAAAGCGGCGGAGCGCCCGACATGGTTTTCCCACAACCTGGATTGGGACTCATGGATTCCCAGCGAGACTGAGGTCCCGGCGGGCAGTCCGAAGTCCTCCACCGGCAGCCCTTGTTCGTAGAGCCCATGCCCCGCCTCGTGCAGCACACAAAAAAACGATGAGGTGAAATCTGCCTCGTCATAGCGCGTCGTCATCCGCACATCGCCCGGCCCCAAATTGATGCAGAACGGGTGAGTCGTCGTATCGATGCGGCCACTGGTAAAATCAAATCCCAGCGATGCCGCGATGCGCGCGTTGAACTGCTGTTGTGCCGCCTCCGGATAGGGCCCTGGCGGGAGCACTGGCCGACCAGTCGCAGACCTTTCGACCGCCGCGGCTGAGACGCGACAGAGCTCGGGCTTGATAGCTTCGAACAAGGCGGCCACCGCTGCGGTGTTCGTCGCCCGTTCGTAATGTTCCAGCAGCGCGTCGTAGGGCTCATCCTGATAACCCCAGCGATCGGCCTTTTCGCGTGCGATATCGAGCAGTTCGCGCAAATGCGGTGCGAAGTGATTAAAGTCGGAGGTTTGGCGTGCCTTCGCCCAGGCCTGCTGGCCGAGTGATGCCGCCTTGCTCGCCCGTGCCACCAGTTCGACTGGCAGTCGGGTCGCACGGTCGTAAGCTCGCCGTAATTCGCGCAGATTGGCCGTCGTTTTAAAGTCTTCGCCCTTGTCGCTTGCCTCCGCCTGCTCCAGCGCAGACCGCCATTCGTCAGACACCCCCATTTCGTGAACCCGCGCCGAGATCCAGGTCAACTGCTCGGCACGGTGCGCCCCACCGCTGGGCGATAAATATGTCTCCTGATCCCAACCCAGCACCGCACCAATTGAGGATAGGGTGTGTTGCACCCGCGCCATCTCGAAAAGCATCATACGGCTAGCCATGCTGAAATCTCAGCCGATGGCAAATGCGGAATTTGCGATACATATACGCTATCCAAAAACCCGCGCCCGCATGCCCTGAATCGTGGCTAGACCCTGCCAGTCGGCTCCTGCCATCGGATGCACCTTCGGCGGATACTTCCGCCCTTTCTCCCGCTGCCAGGATTCCAAAAAGCCGCGCACAAATTCCTGGCTGCCCAGAATCGCCCCATCAGTAAAGTAACGCACCCGGCAACGCAGCACCGTCGCCCGCGGCAGCAGCGCCTTCTCCTGCTCCAGCACCTGCAAAGCCTTCGCCCGCTCCGCTTCCGAAAGCCCCGGCTGTCCCGCCCGCTTACCAAAGATCAACTCCCGGTGCATCCGCAAAGC
>PXBU01000235.1 GCA_003566795.1 Puniceicoccaceae bacterium
CCGACCTATGCCAAAACGGCGGAGGATACGGCGGGCTTTACGGGGATCATTGTCATCTTCTTCCTACTCGGCTCGGTTGCGGTTCGAAACGGGATGCTGTTTTTCGAGACGCCGGGCGTGGTCTATCAGGCGAGTATTGGAATTGGTTTGAGCGGGTTCCTTTTCGGTTGGTCGCTCGCCTGGTTGCTGCGTCTGGCACCGCGTTATCGGCGCACCATTTCACTCGAAACCGGCATTCAAAATGGCCCGATTGCTTTTGCCATCATCCTCCTGAGCTTTCGCGGATCGATCCGTGACGAGATGCTCTGGCTGGCGATCCTCTATTCAGCTTTTATCGTCGCGACCGCCTCGGTGGTGACGCTGTTCTACCGCAAATACGGCACCTTCGACTGGGAAGTCCACCGCAACGAAACGGTTCAGATGCGGCTCTTTGGCCCGAGTTATCGCCTGCCCGAGCTTCCCGGAAAGCCTCAAGGGGCGGCCCAAAGACGTCGGTGACCGGGAGGGCATTCCAAGCAGATTTAATTAACGTTCATTAACGTCCATTCACGGTTAAAATCACCGTTTAAGGTTCAATTACCGTCTGAAACTCTATGTGCTGGTTTCAGAATGGTAGCATGAACTGGAATACACTCAAAGACTGGCCCTTGTTTCAAGCCGCTCACCGGGTGCGCGAGCTTTGGCGGCCGATGATGGGCTGGGCATTGCTGACGTGGCTGGCGAGCTTGTTCATTCTGGCTCCGGTGTCGTCGGTTCTGCTGAGCTGGCATCTGGGGAGGGGGTCCTATGACATTATCGGCAATGAGGATCTGGCGGCCTGGTTGTTTACCGCTCAGGGCATCAGCTACCTCTGGATTCTGGGAACGCTGGCCCTGCTTGTTTCGGTCATTCGCTTTTCCGGATATTTTTGGATTCTCGAAAAAGCGATTGAGGGGAGAGCTGCCAATCTCAGAGCGCTCTTTACCCAAGTGGCGAAACGCACGCCCCGGCTCCTGCGTTTTTGCGGGGCGGCAGTGCCGGTCGGCTGGATTGCGCTGATACCTTTGGCCGCCGCGCTTTGGGGCATCTACGGCTTTTTTCTGGGAGAGCATGATCCGAATTACTATCTCGCCGAGCGACCCCCGGAATGGACCCACGCTATATTGGCGAGTGTGGCGATTCTATTGCTATGGGTAGGTATCGTCGGCGGCATCGGCCTGCGCCTGTTCCTGGCTCTGCCAGTCTATCTGGATGAGGGCGGCTCCTTGTGGGGTGCCGTTCGTCGAAGCCATCGACTGACTCGTGGCTGCACACTTCAGTGGGTCGGCAGACTTGCGGCGGTTTTGGGGAGCTGGGGCTTGCTCCGGATTGCGCTCAACTCCCTGATGTTTGCCCTGGGTGCGATCACGCTTACCTGGGTTGCCGAGCTTTCGCCCTTCCTCTGGCCGCTTATTTTCAGCACGGCACTGTTTGTCGCGTTCTCATTTATGTTGGATGCCCTGGTCGGATTTTTGGGATTTGCCTCGCTGAGTACAACCATCACCGAGGGCTACTTCAGACTGATTAATAAACACAGGCCCCAACCGCAAAGGTCCGCATCGGCACGAGACCCAGGCGCGGCGAGAGGAACTGCCCGCATCACATCCTGGCTGCGTCCGCGGCGGCTGCTACTGGCTGGCGCAGTGCTCGCGGGTGGAAGTGTCATCTTCAGTGCCTGGTTTTTCGACCACTCGCCTCCTCCCCGTGAGGTCGTGGTGTCGGCACACCGAGCAGGCCCGCCACCTGCTCCGGAAAACACGCTTGCGGCCCTGGAAGCGGCGATCAGCGCACGGGCGGATTACGCGGAGATCGATGTCATGCGAACCCTCGACGGAATCGTCGTGGTCACGCACGATGCTGACCTGATGCGCCAGGCGGGTGTCCCGCACAGAATCAATGCGACTCGCTTCGAGGATCTGCGTGCAATCGTCAAAAGTGGTCCGGAAGAAATCCCTGAAACGGAGCGGCGGCTGGAAACTCTGGCAGCTTTTCTGGAAAGAGCCGGCGATCGGATTGGTTTGATGATCGAGTTGAAATACTACGGGCCGGATCCGGAACTGGTGCCGGCAGTCGCCGAGGTCCTGGCAGCGCATCAGGGCGACACGGAAGTCATCCTCATGTCCCTGGATCTCGCGGCGGTGAATGCGCTCCGCAAACAACTTCCCGAACATCGGATCGGCTATGTGTCGACCGTTGCGGTGGGGCAAGTCATGGACCTCGATGTGGACTTCCTTGCCTTGGCACGCAACCGCATCAACCGTTCTGTGGTGCTGAATGCCCGAGAGCGCGGGATTGAACTCCACGCCTGGACACCCAACCGGATCGATCACATCGCTGATCTGGTGCAGCTGGGCGTCGATGGGCTCATCACGGACTACCCCGACCGAGCCCTCGCCGTTCAGCGGGAAATCAATGCCATGAGTCCAGTCGAACGCTTTTTGCTGCGCTTCCGGCGCCTGCTCCTGGACTCGGTTGAGGACTACAATCCACTACAGGAACTCTATGACGATGATGAGGAACGACCGCTGGAGCCGGGCTATCTTATCGATTGATCCCAAGGATAAGCGCTGAACCGTGCGTGACAGTTAGCCTGAGAACCGATCAAGCAGTTTAGTTTTAATCTCTTTAATGGTGAAGCGCTGGGCTTGTAGCTCACGGATTCTCGCGACCCGCTGCACCATATCGGGCGCGAAGAGTTGGTAGTTAGACTCGGTGGTATCGGCGACCTGGAGTAGACCTTCCTTGGTCCAATAGCGCAGGGTTGCGTTGCTCTCGCCCGTCGCCTTGGCCAATTGACCAATCCGCATAAGCGATGGCGGCACGGGAACTTCGTAAATTTCACCGGAGCGATCACACACAGCCTTGAGATAAATATCGAGCGAGCGATCCACCGCCGCCCCGATGATCTTATGGTAATCCTCCTTACTTCCACCCAATTGGGCCTTTTCCAGCGAGCTGATATAGCGCAGGCGGTCCCGCTTGCGGATTAGGGCCGGGGGGAAACCGTGCTGCATCAAGATCAGATTCATGAGCAGGCGTGCGGTGCGGCCATTGCCATCCACGAAAGGGTGAATCGTCACCAGCTGATAGTGGGCTTCGGCAGCGAGTTCAACCGGATGTAAATCGCCTGCTTTGATGATGTCACGGATGAAACCACTCATCAGATCTGGCACTTTGCGGGGATTAGGCAAAATCACTTCCGAGCCTGAAATACGGACCGGAATGGAGCGATAACACCCGGCATTGCCATCATCAATACCCCGCAGGATGGTGCGATGGATCTCCAGAATCGAGCCCTCGCTCAGATCACTCGTCTTTCCTTCCGCTAGCTCGGTAATCCCGCGCAATGCCGCCGCATGGTTGGTCGCCTCAAGATGCTCGACCAGCGATTTGCCACTGACTGTCAGGCCCTTTTCCACCACGACGGCGGTTTCTCGTCTGGTGAGTGTATTGCCCTCGATGGCATTACTCGTATAGGTCAACTCGACCAAAAACCATTGCTCCAAGTTGTGCAGCAGCTCGGACGGCAGGGGGCGGTGCTGATCCAGCTGTGTTTTTTTCTCAGTGAGTTTCTTTAAATCCATGGGCAAACCATGAAGTGATACTTAATGGTTTGCAAGCGCAAGCCACAACGCTTGACGTGCCTTTCATTTTTATGATACGGGAAGCCATCCAAAAGGGTGCGCTTGCATCCTATCGCCCTCGGAAAGGATGAAAGCTTGGGATACAAATTAAAAGCTTCACCGAATTTGAAGTGCTTTGATGCGCTTTGGCACCCACAAAAAAGGCCCGGATTCTCTTTCGAAAATCCGGGCCATAAGACTGGCGATAACCTACTCTCGCACCACAGCGGGGTGGCACTACCATCGGCGGTTGAGGGCTTAACGAGCGTGTTCGAGATGGGAACGTGTGTTTCCCCTCACCTATACTCACCAGATTGGTTACACCTCGGGCACTGCGCGGTTATCGCAAACGCAGGCCGTCATCGGCAGAAAAATACAGTCATCGTCATAGCTCGTAGGAATTACTGTGCACTACAGCTAGAATACTTATCATAATGAAGAAAATAGCAGACAAACACTATCGAGTAATTAGTACCGGTTTGCTTAATACATTACTGCACTTACACATCCGGCCTATCAACCAGGTAGTCTTCCTGGACTCTCAAGGGAGATCTTATCTTAGGAATCGCTTGGCGCTTAGATGCTTTCAGCGCTTATCGGTTCCGTGCTTAGCTACCCGGCGGTACTGCTGACGCAATAACCGGAACACCAGAGGCACGTCATTCCCGGTCCTCTCGTACTGAGGAATGAACCCTTCAAATCTCCAACGCTCGCAGCGGATAGAGGACCGAACTGTCTCACGACGTTCTGAACCCAGCTCGCGTACCACTTTAATTGGCGAACAGCCAAACCCTTGGGACCTTCTCCAGCCCCAGG
>PXBU01000017.1 GCA_003566795.1 Puniceicoccaceae bacterium
CACCAGAGTCTGGCCTCCACCCGCATGACGACCGGGCAAATGCTGCCGATCTGCGAGCAGCTCGACAACTGGGGCTTTGGTGCGCTGGAAACCTGGGGCGGGGCCACCATCGACTCGGGGCTGCGCTTTCTGGGGGAGTTCCCCTTTGACCGGCTGGATGCGCTGAAAAAAGCCTGTCCGAAGACGCCGCACATGATGCTGCTGCGGGGCCAAAACATCGTGCAATACGCGCACTTCCCGGACGATGTGGTCGAGGCCTTTGTTAAGACGAGTGCCGACCACGGCATGAATATTTTCCGCATCTTCGACGCGCTCAACGACACGCGTAACATGAAGTGCGCCATCGACGCGGCCAAGGCGGCGGGCCAGCAGGCCCACGGCACGATTTGCTATACCAGCAGTCCGGTCCACACCGTCGAGAAGTTTATCGAGCTGGGCATCGAGCTGGAGAAGATGGGCTGTGATGCCGTTGTGATTAAGGACATGGCCGGGTTGATCCCTCCCATGGATGCCTACGCCATCGTCAAGGGCTTGAAGGATAAGCTGAAGATTCCAGTCTGGATTCACACTCACGACACCGCCGGACTGGGAGCCAGCACCTACATGTCGGCCATCGATGCCGGGGTCGATGCGATTGATCTCTCGATCGCTCCCTTTGCCAACGGCACCGGCCAGCCCGACACCACCCGGATGCTGACTTTGCTGAAGGGCCACTCGCGCTGCCCGCAAGTAAGTGCGGAACAATTCGCCTCGCTGCGGGAGATGCGGACCCATCTGGAGCAAGTGTATGCAGAACTGAGCGACTTCACTGGCCACAAGAACGAGGTGATCGACGCCGATACGCTCGACTACCAAGTGCCGGGGGGAATGCTCTCCAACTTCCGCACCCAGCTTAGGGAGCAGAAGATGGAGGATAAATTTGACGAGGTCTTTCGCGAAATCCCGGTGGTGCGGGAAGCCCTGGGCTGGATCCCACTGGTCACGCCGACCTCGCAAATTGTCGGCATGCAAGCCTTCCTGAATGTAAAGTTCGGGCGCTGGAAGCAGATTTCGCCCCAGGCGGCCGATATCGCGCTGGGCTACTACGGCCGCTGCCCGGCCCCGGTCGACCCGGAGGTGCAACAATTGGCGGCCAAGCAGGCCTGCAAGCAGCCGATTACCTGCCGACCCGTCGAGGCTCCGGGTGCGACCCACAAACACATGGTCGATCTGAAAAAGGAACTGGACGTCAAAGGCTTCCCCAGCGATCCGGAGCACTGCGTGATCCACGCCATGTTCCCGCCCCAGTTGGAAACTTATCTTAAGGGCGGCACGCAGTCAAAACCAGTTAGTAAACCAGTCGAAACACCGAAGGCCGCGACGCCATCAGGTGCGTCCGCGGAGGTCGCTGCAGCCGACGGCGGCCCGCAAAGAAAATACGGCCTCACTATTAACGGCAAACGCGTCGAGGTCGCCGTGGAAGAGGTGTAGTTATAAGTGGAGGATCAGTCCTCACCCGGCTTAAAAATCCGGAAGCTGACGGGCTCACCGACTACGGCATCTTCAGCCACCAGTGCCTGTTTGGCACTGCGCATGGCTCTCTCCTCGATCTTATGGGTGGTGACCATCACCGTCGCCATCCCATCGCCGAATTCTTTCTGATTAACGGAAGAGATGCTAATGTGCGATCTAGCCATGATATCCGTCACCTTGGCCAGCACACCTTCCTGGTCCCGCACCCGGATACGCACATAATAACAACCCATTAAATCCTCGGCCCGGGAGAGTTCCAAACCTTCCGCCAACTGCGCGTAGAGCTCCTCATCTTCTTTGGAAATCGCCTGCGGCGGCGCCCCACGCAGCATAAATACGGCATCGGAAATATCACTGATCACCGAGCTGGACGTGGCATCCTGCCCCGCCCCGCGACCGATCAGAAAAGTGGTGCCCACCACATCACCGGTCACGCTCACGCCGTTATACACCCCATCCACCCCGGCAATCACTTCTTTTTTCGCGATCAATGCCGGGTGCAGACGCACGGTGATTTGATTCGCCTCAAAGTCGCGCTCAATTACCGAGAGCAGCTTGATCTTGAAGCCCAATTGCCCGGCCACCTCAATATCATCGGTGGTAATCTGACGAATCCCTTCGCAGATGATATCTTCCAGCTTCACCCATTTACCATGCGCGAGATAGGTGAGAATGACAGTCTTGTGCGCCGCATCGATCCCATCGAGATCGAGTGATTCATCGGCTTCGACATAACCGAGACGGCGGGCATCCACCAATGTTTCCTCAAAAGAGATCCCTTCTCTCTCCATTCGTGTCAGGATATAGTTGGAGGTGCCGTTCAGGATGCCGTAAATCAGGTTGAAACGGTTGGCGACCAACGCCTCGCGGATGGTTTTGATAATTGGGATGCCGCCTGCGACCGAAGCCTCAAAGAAATAATGGGCGCCATTCTCCCGCGCGATGCGGAACAATTCTTCCCCATGCTCGCAAATAAGTGCTTTGTTCGCACTGACTACGATCTTACCACCCTTCAGTGCTCGACGGGTCCAGGCGAGTGCATCCTGAGTGCCCCCCATCAATTCACATACGATGTCGACCTCCGGGTTTTCCACCACCCGCGCAGGATCAGTCGTCAGTAGGGACTTCGGCACTTTAACCTCACGCTCGCGGGCGAGATCTTTCACCACAATATCCGAAATCACCAGTTCCACACCCAGCCGGTATTCGAGCGCAGCGCGATTCTTTACGATGTTTTTCCAGACCCCCTGCCCCACCACGCCGAAGCCGAGGAGACCAATGCGAATTTTACGTTTGGCTGCCATTATTTTTTAAACCGGTTTTCCTTTCCCCGCAGCATGCGCTGGAGATTGGAGCGATGACGAAAGAAGATGAGGATGCAGAGCATCAACGAAAGCGTAAAGCGGGGATCGTCCATGGGGTAAAGGTTCATGGCACTCACCGGCAGGCTGAAGGCAAAGAGAATCGATGCGAGTGCCACAATCCTGGTCGTGCCGAATGCGAGGAGCCAAACCACCAGCCCAATCAGTAAGCTCAGTGGCATAATCGCCAGCAGCCCCCCCATGGTGGTCGCCACCCCCTTGCCACCGCGAAACTTAAGGAAGACCGAGAAGCTGTGGCCCAGAATCGCAGCCACCAGCCCAATGACCGCCAGCCGCAAATCGTTAAAGATGAGAATCGGCCAGCCCGCCGCCAGCAGGCCCTTGAACGCATCCAGCGCAAACACCAAATTGCCCCACTTCGCGCCCAACACACGCTTGACATTCGTCGCTCCAGGGTTGCCGCTGCCTTCCTTGAAGATGTCCACACCCTGCCGCTTCGCGACGATCACCGCGCAGCCAATCGCGCCCAGCAGATAGCCGACCACGGAAACCAGCGCTATTTCGAAAGTGTTCATGACTCAGATCGCATCGTCAATTTCCCGATTCGTTAAACGGGAGGGTCCAGCTCCGTCTGGACCGCGAAGTGCAACCGGCATCGCAACTGCGAGCGCGGACGAGACGGAGCTCGTCCCTCCCAGTCTTCCTGAATTCATAAAAATTGTTTTTTTGTGATGGCCCATCGATTCGCACACTTGCCGCTTACAGTTTAATTACGCGATATTTCTCAATCGCTGAGTGCTCGGTGATCTTCTTCTCTGCGGCAGCGGAGGGTGCGCTATCGAGCTCGAAGACCGAGACCGCAAAACCCTCGCCCTGGTCGCGGCTGAGTGACATATTGGCGATATTACAATTATCCTCGCCGAGAGTCACCCCGATAAAGCCGACGATGCCGGGCACGTCCTTATTTTTAAGCACCAGCAGGGTGGCATCTGTGCTGACCTCTACCCCGTGCCCGTCGATCAGCACGATACGGGGCACCTGATTTTTACCTACCAGGGTGCCGCCGATGGTGCGGGTCTTGCCGCCCCGGCAAACGACCTGTACTTCGATCAATTCGTTGAACTCATCGTGGTTGTGGGTCTTGATCTCCTCACACTCGATTCCGAGACGCTCGATCTTTTTCGGCGCGTTGACGTTGTTCACATTGTCCGAAATCTCGCGCAGGTAGCCGCGTTGGACGGCATTGGTCAGCGGGAGGGTGTCGAGCTCGACGATCTTACCGTAGTAACGAATGCTGATCTTCTCCACACCCTCTGGCGCCAGTTGCTGCGAAAAGGTGCCCACCTTTTCGCCGAGGGTCATGTAGGGCGCCAGCCGCTCCAGCACCTTCGGGTCCACTGAGGGCATATTCAGCGCGTTCATGACCATGCCTCCCTTCAAAGTCTCAATCATTTGTTTGGCCACATCGATGCCGACATTCTCCTGGGCCTCGACGGTGGAGGCTCCTAGGTGCGGCGTCAGCACCAGGTTCGGGATGTCGCGGAGCGGACTGTCCGCCCCCGGCGGCTCATCCTCGTAAACATCCAGCCCAGCGGCGGCCACCTTGCCGGAGTTGAGCGC
>PXBU01000053.1 GCA_003566795.1 Puniceicoccaceae bacterium
CCTCGCAAATTGTTGCTGTTTACATAATCGTTTACTTTTGAATAATATTTTGGCGGAACAATCAATCGTAATGCAAAATTGTGAAGCACCTTTTCAATAGAAGATTCCCAAGCCAATTCATCTTCTTTTACTTTAATGAGTTCACCAATAAAAGGTATTTCTTCTTTTGAGGCTTCAATATGATTAATCAGTTCTTCTCGTATTTCTGCTACCCGTCCAGCAATATTGTTTTTGTTTTTTTGAAGTGTTTGAATGGTGTTTACCAGTTCTTCTGTAACTTCAGTTAATTCATCATCCTTGTTTTTTAAAGCACGAAGATTTTCACTTTCATCATCTATTTTCTGTTGTGTACCTTGCTTTAATTGTTTTGCAACCTCACGGTTTGAAATAAAAGTTTCTTCACTTGGATTGGTGTTCAGTTCAATGTTTTGAGCAATTTTGTTGTATTCATCAAGCTTGCCACTTCTTAATTCCCGACTTTTATCAAGCTGTTTAATTTCTTTTTCTAATTCTTTGATTTTACTTCCAACTTCATCTTTTTCAATAGAAATGGAAATGGTTCGTTCATTTTGTTTTAGTTCTTCTTCTTTCCTTCTTAACTCCGTTAACTCCTCATCTAGTCGTTGTAATTCTTCTTTGCATTTTTCTAATTCCATTTCGCCCAATTCAACGCCATTTTTAGCAAACCAATAAACTGCAGTTTCTTTTGATTTTTCTAACCGCAACAAATCAACTTGAATATTGGTTAGCATTATTGCAATTTCATTGATAGGTGTTAGTTGTTTAATCTGTTCTTTGGCTTTTTCAATGTTGGTTTTGGCATCCATTAAGGTCAAAAAACTTTCTTTGAGTTGCCTAAATTCCGTTTCGGCATCTTGCTCCTCCAGCATATTCGTTCTGATAAATTCGTCCAAATCTTCCAAAACCTTTACACCAACCACCTGGTTGAACAGGCTCAATGCTTTCACAGAACGCATTCCGAACAGGTTTGACATTCTTTCCGCATAAGCTATTGGGCCGTCCAAAAATTCAATTCTGCGTTTAGAAGTATTCGCGTTATAGGTTTTATCCAATCGTTTTTTCCAATTGCCTTTAGCATCAAACTGGCTAAAGTCCTTTTCTATTTCAAGTGAAACATGAGCAATTCCGAACTGTCTTTTTAAGTCGTTATTGGCAAACCAACGTACCTGAAATAGAGTAATCTTCTTTTCATCCGTATTTTTAAAATGAGCAAGAATTACGGAATAGGTATTTGTATCACGCAACTTCTGGGTAGAGGTGGAGCTTTTGCCTTCTTCTTGAATATTTCCGTAATGTCCCAGCACATAGGTTTCTTCGGTGCGGTCGCCTTTTTTCTCAACACCCGAAGATTGATTGTAAAAACGGTCTCTTTTGGCAGGAACCATCAAGGTAAGTAAGGCATCTATGTAGGTACTTTTCCCCGATGCGTTGGCACCTGTTAACAGTGAATTATTTCCTTGCGGATTTATTCTAAACACTTTTTTATCAAATGTTCCCCAGTTAAAGACTTCCATATATTGAAGCCTGAAACCCGCTGAGTCAGAGCTTGTACTAAACAGACTCAACATATTCCTGCAATTTTGTTTTAAAATCCTGTAATATATCCAGTGTTATTTTCTCTTTAATAATCCGGTGTATCTGATATTTTGTTTCATTGTCTTTTCTACTAATTTCCTTTAGGTAGCCTAATTCTACAGCTTTATTAATGTAAGTATCCAAGTTCTGTTGAAATTTCAACTTATTGTAACCCTCTTGTAGAAAGAGTTCTAATTCATCTTTGATTTCAGTATTAGTGATGAATCTTTCTGTTGCTAACTGCGTGGGATTGCTGTCAAACTCCTCTAAACTTTGTCTTAATACTACAAGTACGATTGATGTTTCAAACCCGATTTGTCGTCTTGTTACCAAACCAAGGGTTTTGCCTTCGCTATCTTCAAACTGCTTCACAAACGCAAAACCATCATCTTTCTTTACGATGAGTTCCAAACCAATCTGACCTATGTATTCCTGAATTTCATTTTGATAATGGATTACATCTTCCCAAACGTTAGAGTTTCGTTCAATTACTCCCTTGAGCAACTTTACAATTGCTTTACTGTACGGTTTTTCATTTTGCTCTAGGCTGCTCATTTGGTCAATATAATTTCGGGTATTCTAATCTGCTTTTTGTTTTCAGTATCAAACACTATTCTCTGGGTTTTGTCGGGATGGATGCTATGTTTAAAGTCCTTAATAATGCCAATATATCCAAATAGTTCTGGTAAGCCTTTTTCTAATCCTCCGTAATTTTCAACTACTTCTAATAGTGTTGTTTGGGATTTTTCGTTTAGAACAGATGTAATTTTTTTTCTCAATAACTCCTTATCGATGTTCGATTGCGAAAACAACTTGCTTAAATAATTGGAAGCAGTAATGTCTTCGTCAGCAATTTGTGGTTTGCTTGTATACAAAACATCTTCTGTCTGTTCGGAAGTTAGTTTTCGATCAAATGGGATGTTGATTTCAGTATTGATTTCCAGTTCAAATGAAATATCAGGTTTTCTTCTTGACTTGCTGATTTCAACAAGTTGTCTTTTGATTTCCTGTATAATTTTTTTGGTTGCTTCCGATTGTGAACTCTCACTTTCACGAATAATACGGCTTAGTTTTTCAGCCATCTTATCGTTGGCTTTATAAACTTTTTGACCTGAACTGTGAAGATGCTTTTTCATCCCTTTCAGGAATGGATCATTAACAGGTATTGATTTTTCTTCTAACGTTTTATACAATTCCTTAGTCAGCTCTTCCCATCTGTGCTGCAAATCAGGGTTTAAGATAAACGACCAAAAAGCATAAAAACTCTTCCCTTGTTGGCTATCTTTCAATTCATCTAATGCATCAAAGGTGAATTCTAAAATGTCGCTTTTCGACAAACTTCCGTCAGAGTGCTTTTGATAAATGCCTTTTGTGATATTCTTAAAATTATCTTCTACCTCTTTAAAGTCTGAAAGCAATTCTTTTGCGGATTGATTAAGCTGGTTGAAACGAGGAATAATTTCAAATTCTTCAAATACTTTAACATCTTCACCCACTTTTATTCGTTGAATTTGCTGCTCAATTTCCAGTTTCTTTTCTTCCAATAACTCAATCCGTTTTTCAGCATCTTCATTGGTAAATTCGACCAATTCTTTCAACTGATTTAAAATATTGTTGAACTTTGATTCTGTCCCAACAAATTCCTCCTTTTTTAAACTTGCCAACCAATCTAATGATTTACTCGAATGAGCAGAAAGTTCATAGAAAACTTCTCCCTGCTCATCAGGGTAATTGGTTAAGAACCCTTTGTTAGTCCAGTTTAGAATGTACTTTTTGGCTTTTTCTTCATAAGTGTCAAAGGTGGTGATTTCGCTGTCTTCATCATTTTCAACTTTTTTGTATTCTAGGAAATCGGCTAATTGAGTGTGAATATTTTCAGATGAAATAGCACCTTGTATGCTTAAAAATGTGCTCATTAGAAACTCAATAATTATTTCTCTATTACGTAAACGCAGCAATTCAACACTTGGCGATGTGTTTAGTAATTCTAATATTTTGGAGTTTTCATTCATTTTAACTCTGTTCAGCATTGGCAAAAAACAGGCTCTTTTGGTTTTTCAGCGTTGGCTCTGTGTGACGGCAAAACCAAATGTGCCTGGTTGCGCGTAGGCTTTCTTTGTATGTTGCCCAACGGGATTCAGCTTGGAGACGGCGGGCATTCGGAGCCGTACTCTCCAAGCCTACTCCTAACTTCTTAAAGATACTGTATTTTCTATTTACACTGAACCGATCGCTGTATCCAAGGTGATGTTGCACTAAACCTTCGGTAGTTTTCAGAACTGCCCGGTAAGGCTTACCTTTTATTTTCATTCACTAATTTCTATAATAACATGAAAAAAAAGCAAACCTTATCGAGACAGCCTGTACCAATGTAGCAGGATTCAGGGAACTTTACGAGAAGTTCCGTCAAAAAATCACAGTGGCCGGCAGAGGTGAAAGCACCTTGCGCAATTATTCCCACCACTTGGCAAAGCTGGCCCTGCATTTCCACGAGCTGCCTACCCAGGTCGACCCCGAGCAGATTAACGATTACCTATATCTGGTCAAGCAGCAGCACAACACCCCTTCTGATTCCTATTTTAAATTCACCGTCTATGCCCTTCGCTTTGCCTACCGCATGGAAGGGCTTAAAGATAAACGCATTGAGCTGCCTTCCATTAAGCGGGACAAGAGGCTTCCCGTAGTGCTTAGCCGGGAAGAGGTAAAACGTCTGCTCAAAGCCCCCAAGCTGCTTAAACACCGTATCCTTATCGGACTGCTATATGGATGCGGCCTTCGCTGTTTTGAAGTCCGCAACCTGAAGATACCGGATCTGGACTTTGACAGGAACATGCTTCATGTCCGGCAGGGCAAGGGC
>PXBU01000169.1 GCA_003566795.1 Puniceicoccaceae bacterium
AGGGATAGCTGCACCGGCTACGGTAGCGGCTTTAACGAAGTTACGACGGGTCATGTTTTCCATTGGTGATTTTGTTTTACTGTTATTGATGGTTCGGGGAAAGGTTCATCCGGGATTGATTCGAGATCTATTAGGCTCAGTATGTAAACAGGATCTGCGCCGCAGCAAAAAGCGCTGCCCGCGCAAATTAGCCCATCAGTAACTGGCGTAAAGTCAAGCTGCTGATTTTGGCCGAGTTGTCCACCCGTAAAACCACAACTGCAACTCCGTCGACTGCCGGACTCTTTTTGATGACCGCTTTTTGCTAATTAAGTTCACATTTTTCTCATGCGCCCCTCTATTGAGGGATCAACCCTCGCCTACGGTTGCTGACTCTCAGTGAGCAATGGTTTGAGGTGCTGCCAGACGGTTTCGGCCATTATCTTCTGTCCTGCGGCGTTGGGGTGGATCTCGTCGCTTTGGTTCAACTCGGGGAGGCCGCCGACGCCTTCCAGCAGGAAGGGGAGTAGCTCGACCTCCTTTTCTTCCGCCACGGTGGCGAAGTTGGCGAAAAAGCGCTGGGTGAAGTCGGCACCCATGTTTTCGGGCATGCGCATGCCGGCCAGCAGGATTTTGGTATCGGCGTGATTGGCGCGGATGCGGTCGATGATCGCGGAGAGGTTCTCGCGGGTCTGCTCGATGGGCACGCCGCGCAGGCCGTCGTTGGCGCCGAGTGCGACCACCACGATTTCGGCCTGGCTGCCCCGCAAGACCCAGTCGATGCGGCGGAGTCCGGCCGCAGTGGTGTCGCCGCTGATGCCCGCGTTCACCACCTCGTAGTTCAGTTCGTGCTGATCGATCTTTGCCTGCACTAAGGCCGGGTAGGCTTCCTCCGGTTCGAGGCCGTAGCCAGCGGTGAGGCTATCACCGATAATAACAATTTTGCTGACTTCACTTGCCAGCGTGCCATTCAGCGGAATGGTCATGAGTGCCAGGCACATCAGCCGAGCGCTCCACTTTCGAAAATTGATTTCTTTTATTTGCATCTATGTCCAATCAGGTTGCTAGCCCACACCATCCCACAGACGAGGAAAAAGTCAATGAGCCCATGCTCTTGCTCGACGGGGTCAGCCGCGTCTACCAGAGCGGGGGGCAGCCTTTGACCGTGCTGCGGGGGATCGACCTGGAGGTGGCGGCGGGTGCCCGCTGCGCCATCGTGGGGCCCTCGGGTAGCGGCAAGACGACGCTGCTGGGGCTGTGTGCCGGGCTCGACCGGCCGACTGAGGGCTCGGTGCATCTGGCCGGCCACGACCTGGCCGATTTGCATGAGGATGCGCTGGCGGAGCTGCGCAACCGGCAGGTGGGCTTTGTGTTTCAGAGCTTCCAGTTGCTGCCCTCGCTGACAGCACTTGAAAACGTGATGGTGCCGCTGGAGCTGCAGGGCAAGTCGGGCGCGCGCCAAGAGGCGGAGTCGCGACTGGCCGATGTTGGGTTGGGGCAGCGGCTGCACCACTATCCATCCCAACTTTCCGGTGGCGAGCAGCAGCGGGTGGCACTCGCCCGTGCCTTCGTGCACCGTCCGAAGATTCTATTTGCCGATGAACCGACCGGTAATCTCGACGCTGAGACCAGCGCACCCATTGAGCAGATGTTGATGGAACTGAATGAAAATTTCGGCACCGCACTGGTGTTGGTGACGCATGAGCTGGAACTCGCCGAGCGGATCGGGCGGGTGGTCACGATGCGCGGCGGCTCAATCGAGAGCGATACCCGGCTATGAGTGGCGATTCCTCCAGAGCTTCGTTACCGCGCAGCCGCTGGCGCTTGTTGGTGCACCCTTGGGTGTGGCGGATGGCGTGGCGGGATACCCGCCACGAGCGCAAACGCCTGGCGGTCTTTGCCATCTCGATTGTGATCGGGGTGGGAGCATTGGTGACGATTCATGCCCTACGGGCGAGTCTCGAAGCCGGTGTCACCCTGCAGGCGAAAGAGCTGCTCGGCAGCGATTTGCAAGCGGGGGCGCGCCGCGCACTGGATCGGGAGGCACTGGCCCACGCGTTCCGAACCGACGTGCGGGAGGTGGCCTATGAGACGAGTTTTTCCAGTATGCTGCGCTTTCCGGCAGCGGAGGGGGCGCGCCTGGTCCAAGTGCGTAGTCAATCCGGCAAGTATCCATTTTACGGCAGTGTGGAGATTGAGCCCGTCGGTGCATGGTCCGCCATCGAGGGCGAGCGGCCTGTCATTTTTTTGGAGACAGCTTTGTTGGAGCAATTCGGTGTCGCGGTGGGTGATCAGGTGGTTTTGGGCGAGGCCGAGCTGACTATCACGGGCGAGGTTACCAAGCCCCCGCCGCGGATTGGGCGCTTTGCGGCCTTTGCGCCGGGAGCCTACATCAACGAGGCCGCGCTGGAGGCGTCCAGGCTACTGGAGCGAACGAGTCTGTCGCAGCACTACGCGCATTTTCGACTGGTGGACGGGGGGGATGTGGAGGCCTTGGCTAACCGGCTGACCAAGGCCCTGCCAGCAGCGGGTTTGAACTTTGAGACGCCGGACAGTCGGCTGGAGCAGCTGGGCGGGCTGCTCGACCGCTTTGAGCAGTTCCTGAGCATGATCGCGCTCTTCAGCCTGGTGTTGGGAGCGATTGGGGTGGCGAGTGCCATGCAGGCGCAAGTGCGGCGACGCCAACAGAGCATCGCCATCCTGCGCTGTCTGGGCACCTCGTCGCGGGCCGCCTACGTGATTTATCTGCTGCAAGCTGCGGTGTTGGGTTTGATCGGCTCAATCCTGGGCGCGGTTCTGGCGGTGGGCCTGCATGTGGGGATTGTCGGCTATTTTCAAGATTTGCTACCGGTGGCCTTGGCGGTTTGGCCGGAGTGGGCGGTGGTGATGCGCACCACGCTGGTCGGCTTGATTGCCTGTATTGGCTTTGCGCTGCTGCCCTTGCAGCTGGTGCGGGATATCCCGCCGCTGGCGGCCCTGCGAGCAGCCGTCGGAGCGAGTGCCCGTCGGCGACGCTACTGGCGGGCCGCACCGGTGGTCCTTTTCCTGTTAGGGATGTTGGTGCTGCTGGCGGTGTTGAGTAGCTCGACTCCGGTGCGGGGAGCTTTGCTGGCGCTGGGTTTTGTGCTGGTCTTCCTGGTGCTGGGCTTGATCGCGGCCGGGTTTATCCGACTGGCCCGCCTGCTGGCCAATCAACCCGTCCGCTATTTGCTGCGGCAGGGGCTCTCGAATCTTTTCCGCCCCAATAATCAGACGCTATTGTTCGTGGTCTCGCTCGGACTGGGCATCTTTCTGCTGTCGCTGACACTGATGTTGCGGTCGATGCTGTTGCAGCAGGTCACGGTGGCGGAATCAGGTGACGGGCCAAATATCTTTCTCGTCGATGTGCAGGCGGATCAGGTCGCGGGAGTCGGCTCGCTGCTGGAGGACTTATCGCTACCGGTGCTGGAGAGTGCGCCGATGGTGACGATGCGGCTGAGTGCGATCAATGGGGTGGAGGCCCGCGAGCTGCGGCGCAGCGAGGCGGTGCCGGACTGGATTTTGCGGCGGGAATTTCGCTCGAGTTATCGCAACGAACTCAATGCCACCGAGGTGGAGTTGGAGGGAGTCTGGCCGCCGGAGAATTGGACTGGGGAGGGGGCGATCCCGCTCTCGCTGGAGATTGGCCTGGCGGAGGATCTCAATGTCGGCCTGGGCGACAAAATTCGAATCGACGTGCAGGGGGTGCCGCTCGAAACGGAGGTGACGCATCTGCGCGAGGTGGACTGGACGCAATTCAACCTGAATTTCTTCATGATTTTTCCTGAGGGCGTGTTGGAGGAGGCGCCCGGTTTCCATGTGTTGACGACCCGCATCCCGCAAGGGACCAGCTCGGGGAATTTGCAGGCGCAGGTCGCCGCGAGCTTTCAGAATGTTTCGGTGATCGATTTGACCTCGATTCTGGAGACGGTTCAGACGGTGCTGGGGCGGGTGGCGCAAGCGGTGCAGGTGCTGTCACTCTTCACGCTGGCAGCGGGGTTGTGCATTCTGGTGGGCATCTTCCTCAATGGACGCGAACAGCGCCGGTATGAGGCCGTGCTGTTGCGCACGCTCGGTGCGACCACGCGGCAACTGCGCTCGATTTTTAGCATCGAGTTTGGCGTGCTGGGTTTGTTGGCGGCACTGGCTGGCGGTGGGCTGGCGGTGCTGGCCTATTATCCCTTGGCGCGTTTCGCTTTCTCACTCGATCCGGTATTTCCGGTGGCCGCGCTGCTAGCGTTGCTGGTGAGCGCCAGCCTGCTGTCGATCCTGATGGGTGCCTGGTTCAGTCGGGGCATCACCCGCGCCTCGCCGCTGAGTGTGCTGCGCGAGGAGTGATGCGTTGGATGTTGTAGTGGAAGCACGGATGCACACGGATACCAGGCTTCGGCTGGTATAAACCGCGGAGGACGGGTGAGATTGGAGATGGGGCAAACGCTGCTGCTTGGCCGTAG
>PXBU01000014.1 GCA_003566795.1 Puniceicoccaceae bacterium
CCACGAGCTCATCCACCTGCCATGAGGTGCTGATGAAGTGGGTGCGCTTGCCGAGATGATTCACTACCGGGGCGATGCTCTGCTCGACATAGTAGCGGCTGCCATCCTTGCTACGGTTGATAAAACGCGCCTGAAAGGGCTGGTTGTTTTCCAGGGTCTCCCACATCTCGCGGTAAAATTCGGGGCTCTGCTCGCCGGAACTGAGCAGGGCCGGCGTCTTCCCCATGACCTCTCCGGCCTGGTAGCCGGTCAGCGATTCAAAGGCCGCGTTGGCAAACACGATGCGTGCTTCCCGGTCGGTCACCAGGACCGGATCATGGGCCTGGTTCAGCGCCTGAATCAGCATGTCACGCTCTGCCTTGGCTCTGACCCTGGCGGTGATGTCCTGCTGCATCGAGACGAAGTGAGTCACGCGCTTGCCATCACCTGACACGGGAGAAATATTCCAGTTGACGACATAGGGCTCGCCATCCTTGCGGTAATTGACGGTGCTGCCTTCCCAGAATGTCTGCTGGTGCAGTCCCTGGCGCAGCGAGTCGATGACCGTTCGGTCCGTCTCGGGGCCCTGAAGCAGGCGAGGGGAGCGCCCCAGTAGTTCGGAACGCTCATACCCCGTCATGCGGCAGAAGGCCGGGTTGCAGTAGACGATGAAAGGTCCCCCGCCCACCAGATCTGCGTCGGTGATCAGCACGGAGTTATAGGCCTGTTCTGCTATGACCTCAAGGAGTCGTGATATCTCAATTCCTTCCAACATGTCGCAACTCCTTGTTTCATGATTTGAATCGCGGTGGGCGTTGTTGCTTTTCACGTAACCCCGATTGTCCTGTCAAGCGATAGAATGCTCTTGCTGAGCTTGCCAGTCCGTGACGATGGTAAGTAATACGCAGTTTTGACTCGCTCTAATGCACGTCAAGCGACACTGGCACTCGCTGGTGTGCCTGAGCATTGGGCTTAGAACGACTCCCACTCTTCTTTATCAGCCGTTTTCCGTGACATCTGCAAGCGCAATCAATGGCGCGAAATCCTCCATTAGAGAATTTGGCATTAGAAGAAAAATTTCGCCAAGGTCAAAGAGTTGGCGTATCAATGCGTTATCGACACGGGAGAAAAAAACTTTAGCCTGTGGAAGCCATCTTTTTCAGATTCCCTGAACCAGGTCCGCTCAGCTTGAGCCAGGAGTTCGCGATGCTACTCTTGCGGTCGCGTAACAGCGGGTTAAAGTTTCTCCGGGTTCTGCCGATAGGTACGTAAATTGATATCTATCAACTGACTCTTCACCATCGCCGCATGGTTGCAGCGGTGCCAAGCACCCCGGAGGCATAATGGACCTGGCCACGATAATCGGCATGCTCGGTGCCATCGTGATGGTGACGGGCGCCGTCTCTCTCGGCGCCTCTCCAATGATCTTCCTCAACCCTATCAGTCTGCTGATCGTGGTGGGGGGAAGTCTGATGGTGGTGCTGTCCCAGCTGCAGTTCTCCGAATGTCGGATGGCGCTGCATGCCGCGAGCCGTGCTTTCAAGCGCACCCTTCCCGATACCGCATCGACGATCGAGGAGATGATCGAAGTCTCCAAACTGGCTCGCAAGCGTGGCCTGCTGGCGCTAGAGGACTTCGAAGCGAGTTCCCGCTACCTCAAGCAGGGCCTGCAGATGCTGGCCGACGGCTTCGCGCCGGAAATGGTGAAGGAGGTGCTCGACAGGGAGCGCCTCATGACGCTGGATCGTAATCAGGCAGGCTCCAAGGCCTTCACCATGCTTAACGAGGTGGCGCCGGCGATGGGCATGATCGGGACGCTGATCGGGCTGGTGCAGATGTTGGCCAACATGGATGACCCCTCTTCCATTGGTCCGGCGATGGCGGTCGCACTGCTGACCACGCTCTACGGGGTATTGATCGCCAATGTGATCGCCAAGCCGATTGCCGAGAAGCTCGAGGCGCGTATGCATCAGCAGGAGAAGCTGCAGGCGCTATGGACGGATGCGCTACTGGCCATCCAGGAAGGCAAGAACCCGCGGGTGGTCGAGCAGATGCTGCTGGCCTATCTACCGGACGAGGTGCGTGATCGCCGCCAGGCCCAAGAGGCTGACACCGCCGCTGCGACATCGGGGGAGGAACCGGGTGCTTAAGCGACAGCGCAGGGGCGGGCTGATACCTCCGTGGATGGTGACCTATGCCGACCTGATGTCTCTGCTCCTCTGTTTCTTTGTGCTGCTGCTCTCCTTTGCCGAGATAGATCTTGTCCGCTTCAAGCAGCTTGCCGGAGAGATGTCCGAGGCCTTCGGGGTGCAGCGTGATGTCCCGGCGCAGACGATCCCCATGGGGACCAGCGCGGTTTTTGATCGTTTTTCTCCGGCCGAGCCGCAGCCAACGCTGCGTGATGAAGTTCGCCAGATGACGACTCAGGAGCGACCTCGCCACGATACCTTTCGTGAGCAGGTCCAGGCCCGCATGGATCAGCGTATAGAGGCTCTGCAGCTCAAGGTAGAGGAGGCGCTGCGCTCGGCTATCGACGAGGGCGGTGTGCGCGTCGAGCGTGACGGCGCCAATGTGCTGATTCGCATCGACGAACAGGGGACCTTTCCCTGAACTGGTCTAATTGGAGCGGACACCCCAGTAAGCCTCATAATAGAGGCAGTGGAGGTGTTCATGACCAAGAAGACACGACGTCGGTACTCCGACGAATTCAAGACCGAGGCGATCAACATGGTTCGGGGAGAGGGCCATCCCATCTCCGAAGTGGCCAGGCGGCTGGATATTGACCGCAGCCTGCTGGATCGCTGGTGCCGCCAGCGGCGTGACCGAGATGATGGTGTAACTGACGACCCACCAGATGAACGAGATGCCGAAATCAAAAAGCTTCGCGAAGAAGTTCGTAAGCTACGGACAGAAAAGGATATTTTAAAAAAAGCAACGGCCTTCTTCGCGAAAGAGTCGAGCTGAGATATCAGTTCATCGAGTCGGAGAAGGCCTTCTTCTCAGTGGCGGCACTGTGCCGTGTCATGAACGTCAGCCGCAGTGGTTTCTATGCGTGGCGTCAGCGTGAACCCGATGAGCAGCGCCTGTCGCTGCATCGGGAAGTCACCGATATCCACGAGCAGAAACGTGGCAGCTATGGGAGCCGGCGAATGGCCAAGGAACTCCAGCGGCGCGGGCATTCCATTGGCCGCTATCAGACGCGCAGCCTAATGCAGGAGGCGGATGTTGCCTGCCGGCAGCGGCGCCGCTACCGACATACGACGGACAGCGCGCATGGACTGCCAGTGGCCCCTAACCTGCTCAAGCGGCAGTTCACGGTACCCAAGCCGAACCAGGCGTGGGTGGCCGACATCACCGCCATCTGGACCTTGGAGGGCTGGTTGTACCTGGCAGCGGTGCTAGATCTCCACGATCGGCAGGTCATTGGCTGGGCCATGGCCGACCACATGAAGACGTCACTGACTCTGGACGCCTTGGAGATGGCGATGGGGCGCCGGCGGCCTCCCCGAGGGGTGCTTCACCACTCGGATCGCGGCAGCCAGTACGCCTCGCGTGCGTATCGGGAGCGATTGGCACAGCACGGGTTCCTGGTCTCTATGAGCCGCAAGGGGAACTGCTGGGACAACGCGGTCATGGAGCGTTTCTTCGGCTCTCTGAAGAGTGAATGGCTGGAGGGGCAGCGGTACGGGAGCCGCCAGGCCGCCAGACAGGATGTCGTGACGTATATCGAGATGGAGTACAACAGCTGCCGACTCCACTCGGCTCTCGGGTACCAGACGCCGAGGGAGATCGAGAAGATCGCTGAAGCAGCTTAACAAAAGTGTCCGCTACCACTTGACCAGAACAGTGCTTGGTGAAGCTACTTGGAGGAGGCCGCAGCACGCGCTATCAGGTGCCGGAATCGCTCCGTCAGGACGATGGGGAGTAGGTTCTCCAATGACCCCGCCTCATTCACGAGGGTGCTGATTGAGCGGTCTGAAGGTGCTGGCTGGTGGCATCGCCTATCAGGATCGGCCTCTTCAGCGCGAGTGGCCGTTGAGTAATTCTTGAGCGCTGCCTTTTTCCCGCTTTCTTATAGCTCTTTGGAATCAATTGCGACCGTCCAAGCAGACGTTATCGCCGACCCCTGCTCCGGTCGCTCGCTTTCTGATGCGGTGGTGGTCTCGCAGGAGCGTCAGCTCAGTGCGGTCAGCTTCGGCAGCCCCTTCAGCAGCGTCGGCCACCACTTGTCGGCTGCGGCACCCAGATGAACGGTGATTCGCCGAGCGTGCAGCCTCAGTGTGGCGGCGACCTTCAGCACCTGCTCGCGCATCCGGCTGAGACTCCAGCCTTGCCGGGTCTGCCGCTCCAGCAGGCAGCGCAGGCCATGCAGGACCTGGTAGGCGTAGAGGCTGAGCAGCAGGCTCACCTCGTTGCGTGCCATCACGTCCTGAACG
>PXBU01000113.1 GCA_003566795.1 Puniceicoccaceae bacterium
AGATCGAGCGTATCGCCCAGGTCGCCATCGAGACCGCCATGGCGCGGGGCCGCCGGGTCTGCTCGGTGGACAAGGCTAATGTCCTCGAGACCTCCGTCCTCTGGCGCAAGGTGGTCACCGAGTATTTCCAACAAAACGCTCCCGAGATTGAGCTGAGCCACATGTATGTCGACAATGCCGCCATGCAGCTGGCGCGCGACCCAAACCAGTTCGACGTGCTCTTTACCGAGAACATGTTCGGCGACATCCTCTCGGACGAGATGGGCGTCATCTGCGGTTCGCTCGGCATGCTCGCCTCCGCCAGCCTGGGTGCGCAAAAGAACAGCCTCGGCTTCCCCTTCGGGCTCTACGAACCTTCCGGCGGCACCGCTCCCGATATCGCTGGGCAGGGTATCGCCAACCCATGTGCCCAAATCCTCTCCGCAGCGCTCATGCTCCGCTACAGCTTCGGCGAGCTCGAAGCCGCCACCGCCATCGAAGCCGCTGTCGAAAAAGCCGTCACCTCCGGCACCCGCACCGGCGACATCGCCTTCGGCCTCGACCCCGTCAGCACCCAAGCCATGGGCGAAGCGGTGCTGAAGCAGCTCTGAGGAACACCGAACATTGAACGTCCAACGTTGAACGTCGAATGACCTACGGGCAGAAAAATTCCGAATGGGATGAACTGATCGTCGAAGAGGGACGTTCGATTTACGATTTGGAAGAGCGCTTGCTGGAATTTTCCGCCCGAATCATCCGACTCACTCGTAAAATTGAAAAGTCTGAGGTTGGCAGTCATGTCACGAAACAAATTCTGCGGTCGGCTACCTCGCCTCTGGCTAACCACGGGGAAGCACAAGCCGCTGAATCGGCAAAGGACTTCATTCATAAGTTAAAGATTTCCCTCAAAGAACTAAGAGAAACGCTGCGCTGGCTCAAACTCATCAAAAGAGTTCCTTTGCTGGACGAACCTAAGTCACTTGATCATATTTTGGACGAATCCGACCAACTTATTCGAATTTTCGTCTCGAGTATCAACACCGCACGTAAACGAGCCCAGAAATTTTAATCAAGACATCAGCCAACATTCAATGTTGGACGTTGGACGTTCAATGTTCGATGTTCCAATCCTCCCATGACATCATCCGAAATACGCCAAAGCTTCCTCGATTTTTTTAAGGAGAAACAGCACAGCATCGTGCCCTCGGCCTCGTTGATGCCACAGTCGCCGGGCCTCCTCTTCACCAATGCGGGGATGAATCAGTTCGTGCCCTACTTCCTCGGCACGGAGAAGCCGCCCTACTCGCCCGCCCGTGCCGCCGACACCCAGAAGTGCATCCGCGCCGGGGGCAAGCACAACGACCTCGAAGACGTCGGCTACGATACCTACCATCACACCTTCTTCGAGATGTTGGGTAACTGGTCCTTCGGCGACTATTTTAAAAAAGAAGCTATCGAGTGGTCCTGGGAGCTGATTGTCGAGCGCTGGGGCGTCCCCGCCGAGCGTCTCTACGCCACCGTTTATATGCCGGGCGAAGGTGATCCCTCCGAATTTGATCAAGAAGCTTACGACTTCTGGGCGGCCCTCTTCGAAGGCAAAGGTCTCGATCCGAAAGTCCACATCATCAACGGCGACGTTAAAGACAACTTCTGGATGATGGGCGAGACCGGCCCCTGCGGCCCTTGCTCGGAACTCCACGTGGACCTGACCCCCGCAGGCGATACTCGCGGCAAGCTCGTCAATCAGGACTCCGATCTCTGCATCGAGATCTGGAACCTTGTCTTTATCCAATACAACGCCGAAGCCGACGGTTCCTTCCGCGACCTGCCCGCCAAACACATCGACACCGGCATGGGCTTCGAGCGCGCCTGCTCGCTGATCCAAAACACCAAGGGCTTCACCGACTTCTCGCAAAAGCCCAGCAACTACGCCACCGATGTCTTTCAACCCATCTTCCGCACCCTGGAGGAGCTGAGCGGTAAGCTTTACATCGACGTGTATCCCGGCTCCCAGACAGAACTGGAAAAATACGGTAAAGTGGCCTCAGGCGTACTGGAAAGTGCGATCGCCTTCCGCGTCATCGCCGATCACATTCGCACCCTCAGTTTTTCCATTGCCGACGGCATCTTGCCGGGAAATTCCGGTCGGAATTACGTCCTACGCCGCATACTTCGGCGGGCGGTTAAATACGGTCGTGACCTGGGTTTTGACGGCGGCGAAGCCTTTCTGCCCAAACTTGTCGATACCCTCGTCCGCGAGTTCGGCTCCGTATTCCCCGAACTAAAGTCCCGCAGCACGGCAATCAAAGAAACGCTCAATCTCGAAGAGGATAGCTTTAACAAGACCTTGGATAACGGCATCCTCAAGTTTGAGGACGTCCTCTTCTTCGCCGTCATGTCGACCGAGGAGGTCTCCGAGCTGGATGGCCCTACCTTCACCGAATACTTGGAGAGCAATCCGGAGAAGTATGTCTTTCCGCCTGAAGAAGCGTTCAAACTCTACGACACCTACGGCTTTCCGCTCGACCTCACCGCCCTGCTCTGCCGCGAACGCGGCGTCAAACTCGACCAAGCTGAGGTTGAAAAATACATGCAGGAACAACGCGAGCGAGCCCGTGCCGCTCAGAAGAAGTCCGTGGTCCGCGCCCTCGACCTCAGCACCGACGCGGAGACCGAATTCCTCGGCTTCGAGCAGGACAGCTGCGAGGCCAAGATTCTGGAAGTGCACCAGCAGGACGGCCAAACGCTGGTGATCACTGAAAAAACCGTCCTCTACACCGAAATGGGCGGTCAGGAAGGCGATACCGGCACCGCTGAAATCGACGGCAAGACTTACCCAATCATCGGCGTGCAAAAAATCGGCCACGCCGTTGCCCACGTCTTTGAAAATATTCAAGGTTCAACCTTCGATGTTGGACGTTCAATTTTCCTATCGCTCGACACTCCCCGCCGCCGGGCAATCGAAGCGCACCACAGCGCCACCCACTTGCTGCACTGGGCACTGCATGAAGTCGTCTCACCGGATGCCACCCAGCAAGGTTCCGGTGTCTCCCCGGACCGCCTGCGTTTCGACTTCAACTCGAAGCCCGTCTCCAAGCAGCAAATCACCGCCATGGAGGAAAAGGTTAATAACTGTATTCAAAATGCAGCGACAATCTCCTGGAAAGAGCTGCCCTATGACGAGGTCAAGGGCCGCAGTGATATCATGCAATTCTTCGGCGACAAATATGGCGACACCGTGCGCGTGGTCCAGATCGGAGGCGAGACCGGGGCCTTGGATGGTTTCTCGATGGAACTCTGCGGGGGTACTCATGCGCGCAACACCTCCGAAATTGGTCTGTTTAAGATAAAGTCCGAAGGCGCGATCTCTGCCGGAGTCCGCCGTATCGAAGCACTCTGCGGCGAGGCCGCCGAAGCGTATCTAAAGGAACAGGATGCCCAGGAAGCCGGGGCAAAAGCCGCCGCACTGGAGAAGCTGAAAGCGGCCAACGCCGCCCTTTCCCGGCTCGATACCGCCACCTTCACCGCACCGGAAACTGCTACCGCCGACGAGGTCAAAGCCCTTGCGGTCGAAGCCGACAAGGCCTTGAAAAAAGCCCAGGCAGCTGGTGCGGCAAAAATGGCGAACGCACTCCTTCAAGACGTGGATTTGGCAAAGCCAGTCATACTTGCCACCGAAGGCTCGCCCGCTCTAGTGCAGGAATTGCTCAATGGCCTCAAGCAACAAGAGTTCACCCAAGCCGCCTTCCTAATCGTCAACGACGGCGAAAAGCTTCATCTCGGCGCCCTCTGCGGTAAAACCGCTATCGATGCTGGCTTAACGGCCGGTAAACTCATTCAGGAACTCGCCCCCATCGCCGGCGGCAAAGGTGGCGGCAAGCCCGACATGGCACGCGGCGCGGCCCCTAAACTCGACCAAGCTTCTGAACTCGAATCCAAGGCGCACCAACGACTCCAAGTGTAGTCCTCACCCGCCAAAGCACCGACTGCGGCTTAATTCAACGTACATCGATTTGCCCCGGTAGGGACTCCGCTTGCGGATGTCGCGAAAATTATTGGAAAAATTAACAAACCCACATTCCAGCCGCTTCTGTAAAAATGCCGCTCGCCACTTCAATAGACGGAGGACCCTGGCCCTGAGGCTCTCGAAAAGCGGATGTCTCGAATCAAGACCTGCCCCCAAACCACCTCACCCAAACACCCGCCGACGCAGCCCGTTGATCGTCGCCAGATCCTGCCAGTCAGTCCCGCGCATCGGATGCACCTTCGGCGGATATTTGCGCCCTTTCTCCCGCTGCCAGGATTCCACAAAGCCGCGCACAAACTCCTGGCTGCCCAGAATCGCCCCATCGGTAAAGTAACGCACCCGGCAGCGCAGCACCGTCGCCCGCGGCAGCAGCGCCTTCTCCTGCTCCAGCACCTGC